>CAXGMX010000028.1:0-13834 GCA_964010955.1 uncultured bacterium | reverse complement strand
TATACTGAATGGGATCCATCCTCCTTTGGCCTTGAAGAGCAATTGGACCCCTGGGGCGGATATAAAACTATTCCTTGACTACAGGAGTTGAAGGACCGGGAGCGGGGGTGGAGTATGAATACGAAATAGGAAATTCCTTTGGATTTTTGGTATACGTACTTTATTGCACGATGATGATGAAACTGGTATTAATGGTGTTGAGGTAGATAAAATTACCAGAGGGCATTTATTATGGCGGCAGAGACTAATGCTTTCTCAGATGCTTTCTAAGATGTTTGATGATGAATCCGGTACTGACGATGACGAATCCGGTATTTTCACTAAAAATGGCTGGATAGCAGATATGGAAATATCGTATGTTAGCGATAGGACTTATTTAAGAGAATACTTTCAGGAGCATTTAAAGAGTGAAAAGGGCAGGGATACTTCTTTTTATTTACGTAAAGTTTCGAATAACAGGGGATTTACATTCCTGGCTGAACATCAGTTAAGGACCTACGATACCCTTATTGATTCAAGAAGACTTAGTAGAAAAGGCCAATCTCTACCCGAATTAAAATACGGAATAATTGCTGAACCCTTGTGGGATGGCATACTAAACCTCACCTCTGAGACAGAATTGGCATATCAAAACAGGATGTATGACAGGATTTCACCTTTGAAAGCTGATCAAAGGTTTCTGAGCCGTGGAGCCTTATTAACTGCTGAAAGGGTTTTTGACAGAACATCAGCAAGGTTTGCACCGGAAGAAACTATCAGGTTTGATACCAACAATATGCTCAATGCCCCATTTCGCCTCCTTGGTCAAACGTTTAACCCGTTCATTGGAACCCGTTTCACCGGCTATAGCGAGAGTGTAAAGGTGGATCCTGTTACCGGACGCAATGAAGGTGAGGGTGCGCCGCGCGGACGAATAGCGGTCCCTATTGGATTTAATACCACCAGGTCATTTTCTCGAACCTATAGTGTCTATAACAAATTTTTGGACGTAAACAGGCTGAGGCATACCATAATGCCTGAATTAGCTTTTAATTTCATCCCGATAGTCACCCAGGACCCTGAAGATTTAAATCAATTTGATGGGACAGATGCGCTTGATACCTATTCTTCAATCAGCTTTGGTCTGCGTAACAGACTCCAGACAAAACGGGGGGAACCGGGAGAAGAGAAATCTTCTGTAGACATTGCTCATTTTGACACCAGAGTTTATTTCTTTCCAGGCAACGCAGGGCTTAATAGAAAAAGAGATAGCTTTATAGAGTTTGACTTGAATCTAATTTTCAGCGATAGGCTCTCTTTCACTTCATCTGGTAACGAGTATAATCTAGACGAAAGCCGTTTTGACATTATAAACTCGGGTATTAGTTATAGCCATTCAAAATTGGGAAGTATTTCAATTCAAAACAGATTTGCCCACGGCATACTAAATCCGGTTACTTTTTCATATCAATTACCACTTGGTGGAAAAAAATGGAGTTGGGGCATATCTGAGCAATATGCTCTTGGAACCGGAGAAAACTCAGCTATGAACTTATTTACGAGTTTCAGTGCTACAAGATTATTCCATGATTGGATGGTTAATGTAGGCATAAGCTCACTTGACTACAGAGATGATAATATATTCACGATTACTGTCGTACCACGTGGAATATTAGGAATAAAAGCAATACAAAGAATAATACAACCATACAGCACCTTCTCTTCACAACAACCGTTGGGAGGTTTTACTCCTGAAGGTGGGTAGGGCAAAAATAAGCTATCAATTTTTAAACATATCATGAGAAGGGCAGTTTATCCGGGTACATTTGATCCTGTTACTTATGGTCATCTTGATGTAATTAAACGTGGCAGTAAGATCTTTGATGAGCTTGTAGTCGCCGTTGGCCACAACCCGCTAAAGGATCCTTTGTTCACAATCAACGAACGAATGGATATGATCTCAAAAAACACCAAAAACATTTCGAACATTAAAGTCGATAGTTTTGAAGGGATGTTGACAGACTACATGAAGGAAATGCAAACTAATGTAATACTTAGAGGTATCAGGACGGTATCTGATTTCGAATATGAATTTCAGAGAGCGCTTACAAACCGTGTATTAAAAACAGATATAGAAACAGTTTTCATAATGACGAGCCAGGAATACTCATTCTTAAATTCCAGCCTGATTAAAGAAGCCGTCAGCTTAGGGGGTGATATTTCTAAGTTTGTACCTTCTGATGTAGAAAAACTACTTCAACAAAAATTTGCAAACTAGAAAGGCACGTATACTTGAAATGCCTTGTAAAAGTTGTTTGCTCACAAAATGAACTTATGCAATTCTATTCAGAAATTTCTAAATGCAATTAAACATCCTCGCAATAGGCGACATTGTAGGGCAGCCGGGAAGGAAGATTTTAGAAAAAAACTTAAGAACTTTATTAAGGAACAAAATATAGGTTTCTGCATAGCAAACGCAGAAAATGCAGCAGGCGGCTCTGGAATAACCATAAATATTGCAAAGAAACTTTTCTCTTATGACATAGATGTAATAACAATGGGTGATCATGTTTGGAAAAGAAAAGAAATTTACGATTTATTGCAATCTGACCAAAGATTGCTCAGGCCCGCAAATTACTCTCCATTAGCTCATGGCAGAGGTTCTGTTGCCATTAAAACAAAAGAGGGCTATTTTATTGGCATAATCAATCTCCTGGGCCGAATTTTCATGAAACCGGTAGACTGTCCGTTCAGAGCAGCAGATGCTGCAATAGAAGAACTTTCAAAACTGACAAACATAATAATCGTAGACATGCATGCCGAAGCAACATCTGAGAAAATAGCAATGGGATGGTATTTAGATGGCAGGGTGAGCGCTGTTGTTGGTACCCATACACACATACAGACATCTGATGAGAAAATCCTGCCTAAAGGAACGGGATATATTACAGATTTGGGTATGACAGGCCCACACAAGTCGATCCTGGGAAGGGACGTTGACCGTGTATTAAAATCAATTGTAACTCAAGTACCAACTCGCTATGATATAGCCGAAAATGACCTACATATAGAAGGGGCAGTCATAACAGTAAACAAGGAAACAGGTAAAGCGGAAGGAATAAAAAGGGTCAGAATTACTGAAAATGACAATTACTAGATTGTCTATTTCTTAAATTTATCTAATACAAACAACCACTATATAAAATGTTTGACAGTTTCCCGGACATTAAGGCAGATCAAGAGGAACAGAAAGTTTTTAGTAAAGAAAAGGTCGAGAAGTTTTTTACTGTTTCTCAAATCACAAGAAAAATAAGAGCCTCCCTGGAACACAATTTTTCAATATAAGTATCTTAGGTGAAATATCTAATGTAAGGACGCCAGGCTCCGGGCATGTGTATTTAACACTCAAAGACAAAAGTTCTCAATTGCAGGCAGTTGTTTTCAGAAATATTGCAAACAAAATCAAATTTGAATTAAAAGATGGAATGGAAGTAATATCTTTTGGTTCAGTTACAGTTTATGAACCACGAGGGCAATATCAGCTAATAATTAACAAAATAGAACCAAAGGGGATAGGTGCTCTACAACTTGCCTTCCAGCAATTGAAAGAAAAACTGGTAAAGGAAGGCCTGTTTGATCAAGCTCATAAAAAGCCCATCCCGTTCATTCCTCAGAAGATTGGAGTGGTAACGTCACCAACCGGTGCAGCAATCAAGGACATTCTAAATATTATAGATCGTCGTTTTGCTAATATAGAAATACTCATTTACCCGGTAAAGGTTCAGGGGGAAGGTGCCGCACAAGAAATTGCCGAGGCAATAACAGAACTAGATGCCTTAACCGATATAGACGTAATTATAGCAGGCAGAGGGGGCGGTAGCCTGGAAGACCTGTGGGCGTTTAATGAAGAAGTTGTTGCAAGGAGCATATATAATTCCAGGATACCCGTTATCTCTGCTGTCGGACATGAGATTGATATAACAATAGCTGACCTGGTAGCCGACAAAAGAGCCCTTACCCCTTCCGAGGCAGGGGAACTGGTTGTCCCTCGAAAAAGATTTACTCCTCGACATGTTAGAAAAACTTAATACAAGGCTCTTGCAATCCCTGACCGGCAAGTTAAGGCTGTCAAAAGAAAGACTTGTTAGAGTTGCGAATAGCTACGTCATGAGGCAGCCATTTGACAGGCTTCGCAGGTGGCAACAAAGGCTTGATGAATTTGCCCAGAGGCTTAATATAAATATCACACATGCGTTAAATACCGAACGTGAAAAGTTATCAGGTATTGCGGGCAAGCTGGAAAGCTTAAGCCCCTTGAATGTTTTAAAAAGAGGGTATACCATTACCACCAGGCTGGAAGACAATAAATCTCTTCGAGAGGCAAAAGGATTAAATAAAGGGGATAAGATTAAAACAAATTTTTCCAAGGGCAGCGTTATCTCTACAACCCTCTCCATTGAGGCATAAATGAAGAAACCAGACTTTGAAACATCCCTGAAAGAGCTTGAAGAAATAGTTGAACAGCTTGAAACAAGTGATCTGGCATTAGATGAAACACTTGCAAAATACGAAAAGGGTATTAAAATATATAAGCAATGCTATCAAATTCTGGAAAAAGCAGAAAAGAAGATTAATATCTTATTGAAAAATTCAACCGGAGATATCCGTACAGAAAAATTTAAGCTGAAAAAATCCGGTGATATGGAATCTTCCTCCAATGAAGAATAACAGTAAGAAATATAAATCAGTCTTCAAGGCAATAATTAAGGAAAAATAAAATTGTCACAAAGAATATTAGAAAAAATTGACTCCCCGAAGGACTTGCAACAACTGGACGCTGAAGATTTGGAAGTTTTAGCACAGGAGATAAGAGAAGAAATAATTGATGTTGTTTCCAAAAATCCTGGTCATCTATCTTCAAATCTGGGAGTTGTTGAACTTACGATTGCCTTGCATTGTACGTTTGACTTTCTTAATGATAAGCTAATCTGGGATGTTGGACATCAAACTTATGTACATAAATTGCTTACAGGGAGGAGAAAAGAATTTTCAACTTTAAGACAGTATAAGGGACTAAGCGGGTTTCCGGATATAACGGAAAGTGAATATGACCCTTTTACCTGTGGTCACAGCGGACATGCAATTTCTGCCGCCCTTGGTATTGCTTGTGCCGATAAAATAAATAACGTTGATAGAAATATTATTGCTGTCGTTGGAGATGCTGCAATAGGTGCTGGAATGTCACTTGAGGCACTCAACCATGCAGGTCATTTAAAAAGAAATCTAATAGTAATTCTCAATGACAATAAAATGGCAATCTCTAACACAGTCGGCGCAATTGCAAGGCATAATAAAACAAAATCCGAACCACGCCACTTTACACGGACTTTAAGAAAGAAGTACACCATGTATTAAAATCATTACCTATTGTTGGAAAACGAATGAAATATACTCTGGAACATATCACAGAAGCATTAAAGCGGGAAATTACTCCGGGGCAGATTTTTGTTGACCTGGGTTTCGACTACTTTGGGCCTATTGACGGTCATAACATTCAGACGCTAACTGAAACTTTACAAAATATTAAAAATGTAGAAGGGCCTGTATTACTGCACGTAATTACTGAAAAAGGCAAAGGTTTTGAACCTGCATCAGCAAATCCTGAACGTTATCACAGTGCTGGCAATTTTAAGATGCATAACGGGAAAGTAAAAGAAACACCAAAGGATCCAAAACAAGTCAGTTATACAAAAGTTTTCGGCAAAACGATTATTGAACTCGCTGAGGCCAATAAAGATATAGTGGCAATCACAGCCGCAATGCCGGATGGAACTGGGCTTGATGCATTCAGCAAAGAATTCCCGGATAGATATTTTGATGTGGGAATTTGTGAGCAGCACGCTATTGGATTGGCAAATGGATTGGTAGCCGCAGGGCTTAAACCTGTTGCCGCAATATACTCAACTTTTTTACAGCGTGCATATGACCAGGTGTTTCATGATGTTTGCCTGCAGAAAAATGGTATCCTGCTTTCGCTGGACAGAGCTGGAATTGTCGGAAATGATGGTCCCACTCATAATGGCGTCTTTGACATCGCCTACCTGAGACATTTACCCGGAATAACCTTAATGGCTCCAAAAGACGGAGCTGAATTAAAGGCAATGTTACATAAAGCAATACAGCTCAATACACCGGCAGCAATACGTTATCCAAGGGCAAATATACCGGAAGGCAGCCTGGATAATGATTGTAATCCTGTTGAAATAGGCAAAGGCGAAATATTAAGAGAAGGCAGGGATGGGGTAATCATTGCATATGGTGCAATGGTATATCCATCCATGGAATGTGCAGATATGCTTGCCGAGAAAGGGATTGATGTCACAGTCGTGAATGCTCGTTTTGCTAAACCACTGGATGAGGATCTCATAATGAAAGTTGCCGGAAAAAACCAAATAGTCATTACTGTGGAAGACCATACCGAAGTAGGAGGATTTGGTTCGGCAATTCTGGAATTGCTGGTTGAAAAAGGTATCAATACTCAAAATATACACAAAATGGGTATCCCTGACAAATTCACAGAGCAAGGTTCTCGTGATATTATTTTAAAAACCCTCAACCTGGATGCAGAAGGTATCTACAAAAACTTTATCTCCGCCTGGAATTTTACAGAACCTGTTAGTATCAAAATGAAGGAAGTGCAAAAACAAACCTCTAATTTGACATGAAAAAAATCATAATCCTGAGTGATAAAAGTAAAAAAAAAATAAGAGAAACGATAAAAGAGCTTGAGCCCTTGTTTCGCAAGAAATCGCATCTCTCAATAATTGACATTTCTGATGAAGATGAACTGGAAAAAGTATCTGCCGATTTTGCCTTTGTTTTTGGTGGAGACGGTACAATCCTGTCAGCAAGTAGAAAATTAAATGGCAAGCAAATTCCCTTAATCGGCATACACTTAGGAAAATTTGGATTTCTGGCTGAACTTACTTCACGAGGAATCAGTGATTCCCTGGAAAAAATTTTCGCTGGCGAATACGTTATCTCGCAAAGAATGTTGTTAACTTGCAAGGTAACTCGTTCTAAACAGGTTATTAATGAAACCCTTGGATTGAACGATGCCGTAATTTCCGGAACTTCTTTATCAAGACTGATTTCAATTAAATTATATATAAATGAAGAAATAGTTGCCACATACAGCAGTGACGGGCTGATCGTATCTACCCCGGCAGGGTCTACTGCACATTCTCTATCTGCCGGCGGCCCTATCGTTACGCCTGATATGGAAGCTTTTATCATAACTCCGATTTGCCCGCACACTTTGTCAAACCGCCCGCTTGTGGTATCTGGAGATTCAAAGATTGAAATGGAACAGATTTCTGAATCTAAAGGAGTAGGCTTAACCGTAGATGGCCAGATATACTTTGATATTAAGCTTGGAGATAGAATCGTTATTGAAAAAGCCGAAAACAAGTTGCAGTTAATTGACATACAAACAAGGACTTTTTTTGATGTCTTGCGAGAAAAATTAAACTGGAGGGGACAACCCACTTATGACGTTAACTGAAAAAAACAAAAAGTATCTTTTAACCGGCAATGAAGCGTGTGCAGAAGCTGCAATACAGGCTGGTTGTAGATTTTATTATGGATATCCTATTACGCCGCAAAACGAGATATTAACGCATATGACTATCAGAATGCCTCAAGTTGGTGGGACATCCATCCAGGTAGAAAGTGAACTTGCCGCTATAAATATGGTATACGGAAGCGCCGCTGCGGGCGCCAGGACAATGACATCATCCTCGAGCCCCGGCATTAGTCTAAAACAAGAAGGTATTTCTTATCTGGCTGGAAGTGAACTTCCCTGTGTTATAGTGAATATACAACGAGGGGTCCTGGTTTGGGAGACATTTCACCTTCCCAGGCTGACTACTTTCAAGCTGTTAAGGGTGGTGGACATGGAGATTATCACACAATTGTGCTTGCCCCAAGTTCAGTACAGGAAATGGCTGACCTTGTCTTCGATGCATTTGATTTGGCCGATTGTTATAGAAATCCGGTAATGATTCTGGCTGATGCCCAATTAGGCCAGATGATGGAACCTGTTGTATTTAATAAAAAATATAAACCCGTTTTATCAAAGAAAGATTGGGCGCTGACCGGTGCTGACGGGAGAGAAAGGAACATAGTTAAGTCCTTTTATTCAGTAAAAGGAGAACTTGAGGAGTTTAACGCCAAACTGCAAAAAAAGTATCGCCAGATTAAGGCTGAAGAGGTACGTTACGAAGAAACAAATACTGAAGATGCAGATATTGTTCTTGTTGCCTATGGTACATGTGCCAGAATATGTAAAGAATTTTAAATAAAACAACCTTTAGGTGTAAAAGTAGGATTAATAATGCCCATTACCTTATGGCCATTTCCTTCAGACATTATACAAAAAGTTTCAGAAAGAGCACAAGCTATACTTACGGTAGAAATGAGTGCAGGTCAAATGGTGGAAGACGTAAGATTAAGTGTTTCCGGCCGTTGTCCGGTGCATTTTTACGGAAGAACCGGTGGAGGTATACCGACTCCCAAAGAAATCCTTAAGAAAATTTCAGAAATAGTTTCTGTTAAAGAAAAAGTAACCTGCACCACAGAATAAAAAACATCCATTTATAAATTTAACCAATTGTAAACAGAAAGTATTCTATACAAAATGGAAGCAATATATAAGGCCCCAGAAACATTAATCGATATTCCAACTCATTATTGCCCCGGATGTGGGCATGGTATTGTCCACAGACTAATTGCAGAGATAATTGATGAAATGGATATCAGGGGGAAGACCATCGGGTTGGCCCCTGTAGGGTGTTCTGTCCTGGCATATAACTATCTTAATATAGATATGTGTGAAGCAGCTCATGGCCGTACACCCTCGGTTGCGACAGGTATCAAGAGGGTTCATCCGGATAAAGTTGTTTTCTCTTACCAGGGAGATGGAGATCTGGCTGCAATTGGTACGGCAGAAATAATTCATACCGCCAATCGAAGTGAAAATATTACCGTAATCTATGTAAATAATGCAGTTTACGGTATGACAAACGGACAGATGGCTCCAACTACTTTGATCAACCAAAAGACATTAACAACACCTCACGGGCGTAATGAAGAAAACGATGGATATCCTCTGCCTGTTTGCGAACTCCTGTCCGTAATAGAAGGAAGCCGATTTATCGCCAGGACCTCTATGACTTCACCAAAAAACATAATCAAAACAAAACAACTATTAGAAAAGGGATTTAAGACCCAAATACAGGAAAAAGGGTTTTCTTTGATAGAAATTCTTTCTCCATGTCCGGTGTATTGGCGTATGAGCTCTGTTGAATCTTTAAAATTCATAGATGAAGAAATGGCCGTAACCTTTCCTCTAGGTATTTTCAAAGATTGGGATAGTCAGAATTAGAAAGGTTCATTGGGATGTCAGAAAAAGTTATTTTAGCCGGTTTGGGTGGACAGGGGATGATGCTTCTTGGCAGATTGATAGCACATGCCCTCATGCTCGAGGGGAAAAATGTAACCTTTTTCCCCTCCTATGGCACAGAAGTACGAGGAGGTACCGCTTATTATCATTTAACTGTTTCAGAAGAAGAAATCCTCTCCCCTGTAATAGAAGAAGCAGACGCACTTATTATGATGAACCTGCCCTCTTATCTAAAGTTTAAGGATTTCCTCAAACCGGATAGTATACTCTTTTTAAACTCATCCATGATTGATAAAATAGACAACGAAATGAACGTAGATGTTTTCAGAATTCCTGCTACGAAAATTGCAAATGACATTGGAAACATTGTAGCATCGAATATGGTTATGCTGGGAGCGTACAATGAAGTAAAAAACCTTGTTTCTATTCCAGTCTTTCTCTCATGTCTCAAAAACGTCTTAAGCGGAAGAAAAGAGCCCTTTTATGAAGTTAATAAATTAGCTATAGAACGAGGAGCTGAATTCGTAAGAAATATTAAAGGTTGACCTGTCTTAACATTCAATACCTTTCATGTGCTAATCTTTTCAAAGGCTATTTCTCCATCTTGAAGAATTGCCTTGATCTTGTCTCCTGATTGAAACTGCCTGTTTACTATACTCAAAGATAATCTGTTTTCTATTTCTCGTTCAATAGCTCTTTTAAGCGGACGTGCACCAAACTTTGGATCATACCCATCGGTTGCCAGTTTCTCTTTAATCTTAGGGCCTATTTCAAGAGATAAACCCTCTTCCTCCAGCCTCTTTAAAAGTTTATTTAAAAGGATGTCCAATATATGTGAAATATGCTCCCTTGTTAATGAGTGAAAAACGATCATATCATCCAGTCGGTTCAGAAACTCAGGTTTAAAATATTTCTTGACCTCGGATAAGACCATCTCCTTCGCTTCATCATGGCTGATAATACCCGGTCCGGGTTTGAATCCGATCTCATGTTTTTCGGCCAGTTTCCCACTCCCTATATTTGATGTTCCTATAATAATAGTATTTCGAAAGCTTATGACGTGACCTTGTGCATCTGTCAGCCTTCCCTCATCAAGTACCTGAAGGAGCATATTAAAGACATCGGGATGGGCCTTTTCTATCTCATCAAGCAGTATCACCGCATAAGGCATACGTTTTATCTTTTCAGTGAGTTGGCCTCCTTCTCCATAACCTACATAACCCGGAGGAGCTCCTATAAGCTTTGCTACTTCGTGGCGTTCCATATATTCTGACATATCCAGCCTGACGATGCGAGTCTCATCATCAAACAGAAATTCCGCAAGGGTTTTGGCTAATTCCGTTTTCCCAACGCCTGTTGGACCAAGAAAGAGAAAGGCGCTTATAGGCCTGGAAACCTCTCTCAGTCCCGCCCTGTTCCTCCTGATCGCATCAGCAATTGCCTTTACGGCGGCCTCCTGTGCCACAATACGTTCATGTATCTTTTCTTCCATATGTGCCAGTTTTTCTGCCTCAGCCTCAAGCATTTTTGATGCCGGTATACCAGTCCAATTAGATACGATACTGGCTATATCCTTAGGTGTTACGGAGGTATCTTTTTCCTTTAATTCTTTTTGCCATTTTTTCTTTTTCTCTGGCAAGGCGTTCTTCTATTACCTGTAATTCTGCATGATGTTTCGTTGATTCCTCAAAATCCTGTTTTTCAAAAGCCTCCATCTTCAGCGCAGTATGTGCCCTCTTTTCATTTTCTAATTTTTTAAGATCAGGAGGCGTGTAATGCATTTCAAGATGTTTTTTTGATCCTGCTTCATCCAGAAGGTCTATCGCCTTATCAGGCTGCGCCCTGTCAGTAATGTAACGGTCAGAAAGACGTGCCGCAGCATCTAATGATTCAGGAGTATAATCTATATTATGATGTTTTTCGTAATAGAGTTTAAGTCCCTCAAGGATACATTTTGTCTCATCGATCCCCGGTTCGCTTATTGATACTGTCTGAAATCGCCGTGCAAGTGCCTTATCCGTCTCTATATGTTTGCGATAATCATCATAAGTGGTAGCGCCAATCATTTGCAGCTGACCTCTTGCCAGCGCCGGCTTTAATATGTCAGGTGCTCCCATACCACCTGCGGCACCGCCACCAACACCAACGACAGTATGTAATTCATCTATAAAAAGTATAATTCGACCTCCGGCATCTATTATCGAATCCCTGATGGATTTAAGCCTGCCCTCAAATTCTCCTCTCACACCTGCCCCTGCAATAAGGGCTGCCATATCAAGCGAAAGTATTTTCTTTGACAGTAATGATTGTGGGACATCTGAAGCAACAATTTGTTGTGCAAGGCCCTCCACAATCACGGTCTTTCCTACTCCCGCCTCACCTATCAAAACAGGATTATTCTTTTTACGTCGCGATAGTATTTGTATTACCCTTTCTATCTCTTTTTCTCTTCCTATAACAGGGTCCAGTTCTCCCTTCCTGGCAAGCTCTAACAGATCGACGGTATATTCCTTTAAGACATCCAGTTTACTTTCGTCATCCTGGTTTACAACCTTCCTGCCACCTCTAATTTCTTTAATGGCAGTTTGAACCCTTTCCAATTCAAGGCCGGCTCCCCTGATAATCTCACCGGTATTTCCCGCCTGTGGATTAAAAAGTGCAATAAAAAGAGCTTCAGTACTAATGAATTTGTCTTCCATCCTTTTTGATTCCTGCAAAGCAATCTCAAATACTTTCTCAACCTCACTCGATATTACCAGTTGAATATTACCGGCCGATGGAATATTTGATGCCTGATTATCTATAGATGCAAAGATCCCATCCATAAGACGTTTCTTTATCCCTTCAGTATCCAGCTTAAGTTGTTCTGCAATTGCTATAATAGAAGAATCATCCTGAAATAATAATCCTAAAAGTACAAATTCCGTTGTAAATACATTGCGCTTCATATTTACCATTTCCATGGTCCCGATGTTAATCGCATCTAATACCTTTTTCGTACAATATCTTATATGTTTTTGCAGCATTTAATACCTCCTCATCGATAAAGCTTTATCGAATTGTATTAAATATTTTACATACAACTGTTTTTTTAATCAATATCACAATATACCGTGCTGTCTTCAGTTATTTTTTGTTTTCCGCACAGTAAACGAATGCCGGTGGGAAGTTTAACCATATGGTTCTCGTTTTTGTCACACTGTTAAATCTTGTGGACAATTTCTTCTTAAATCTCATACCGGCGGGCAGAAGCAAACCCTGCAGATAGGCGAAGGTCAGAAACTTTCCGCCCGGTTTCAGAACATCAATAATCGTGTCGAGTAACTCATTTTGTAACTCCTCACTAAATGCAGCCCAGGGAAGGCCGCATATTATACAATCACACTCATTGATACCAAGTCCGTCAAGGTACTTTTTCGCATTTGCTGCGGAATCCTGATAAACTACTGCTTCCGGACATCTTTTTCTGGTAGCCTTAACAAAATCAGGATTGATCTCTAACGCAAAGAATCTGGTTTCATCAGGTATCTTTTGAAGAATTTTCTCTGTAAAAACACCTGTCCCCGTTCCAAATTCTATTACGGCAGAAGCGCTATGTAAACCAGCAGTCTCCGTGATTAAATCTGCAAGGCCTTCTGAACTGGGCGCAACTGCCCCCGTCTTCGTTGTATGCAAAACAAACTGTTTCAGGAATTGGGTCAAATTCACACGATGCTTCCTTTAGATAAATAACCTGAGAGCGAACTTCGTCCGTCCTATCCGTTCCGCCAATTAATACCGACGGTCGTATCAGCGCATTGTCCTGCCGCCATCTACTGTCAAACAGTTGCCGGTCACAAAGTCAGACCAGTCGGAAGCGTAAAAGAGGACGGCTTTAGCAATATCTATGGGCAGGGCAAGACGCTTAAGCGGTGTCTCTGCGGCTATTGCCTTCTGCACACGAGGAGGAGCGTGAGGTGTTTTCTTTGCTAATGTAAATCCCGCGTTTATCAAGTTAACGGTTATTCCAAAACCTCCAAGGTCAATTGCAAGGCTCCTTGTAAACCCCACCAATGCTGATTGGGCTGTCATGTAACTGCCATATCCTTTTACCGGATCATTAACTATATTATCCATTATGTTTATGATCCTTCCACACTTATCCTTTTTCATCTCACCAGTGACAGCTTGAGAGCAATTGTACGCCCCTTTTATTGTGCCGTTTCAGGTCTTCCTCATATTCATTCCATTTTTGTTCCTTCAAAGGATTTTTTGCCATATAGTACTATGTGCATTGTTCACAAGGATGTCTATACTGCCAAATTTCTTGACGGTTTCCTTAACCATTTTGTTTACATTTGCCTTTGAGGTCACATCAGCCTGCCATGTCATAGCCTTCCGCCACTGATACGT
>CAXGMX010000027.1:0-13903 GCA_964010955.1 uncultured bacterium | reverse complement strand
GTTGAAAACTTACACGCTTTTACTATATAGTATTTTAGTTCTTATAAAAACTAATTCTAATAACGCCAGGCAAGCCTGGCGCTCACTCTTATTTGTAACTTTAAATAAAGGAATATGATATGACTACTACACTTACGCAGGATTACAAGGTAGCCGACATAAGTCTGGCTGACTGGGGACGTCGTGAGATAACCCTCGCTGAAGGTGAGATGCCCGGTTTGATGAACCTCAGGAAAAAATATGAGAATGAGCAGCCCCTTAAGGGCGCTAATATTATCGGCTGTATCCATATGACGATCCAGACAGCCGTTTTGATCGAAACACTTCGCGCCCTTGGTGCAGAAGTGCGTTGGTCTTCATGTAACATTTTCTCCACACAAGACCACGCTGCCGCCGCCATGGCCGCTGCCGGTGTTGCCGTTTACGCCTGGAAGGGGCAGACAGAAGAAGAGGGTGAATGGTGTATCGAACAGACTATTCTCAAGGATGGAAAGCCGTGGGACGCAAATGTATTACTTGATGACGGTGGTGACCTTACCGCCATGGCTCATGAGAAGTACCCGCAGATGCTTGATAATGTCCACGGCATTACTGAAGAGACCACTACCGGAGTTCACCGGCTGTTCGATATGCTGGCAAAAGGCGAGCTTAAGGTTCCTGCAATCAACGTCAACGATTCTGTAACTAAATCTAAAAATGATAACAAGTACGGCTGTCGCCACAGTTTAAATGATGCCATTAAACGTGGAACAGATGCCCTTCTTTCCGGTAAAAAAGCTCTCGTTGTTGGTTACGGTGATGTAGGTAAGGGTTCTGCCCAGAGTTTGTGTCAGGAAGGGATGATTGTAAAGATATCTGAGATTGATCCCATCTGTGGTATGCAGGCATGTATGGACGGATATGAAGTCGTCTCTCCGTACAAAGACGGAAACAATACCGGCTCTGCTGAATGCATCGATAGAGAGTTGCTGGAAAAGATAGATCTGATAGTAACAACTACAGGTAACGTGAACGTATGCGACCGTCACATGCTGGCCGCCGTTAAGCGAGGAGCTATTGTCTGTAACATCGGCCACTTTGACCTTGAGATCGATACCAAATTCATGCGTGACAACTGGAGATGGGAAGAGGTGAAACCTCAGGTTCATAAGATCTATAGATCCGACGATACTGAAGATTACATTATTCTTCTTTCCGAAGGGCGCCTTGTAAACCTTGGTAACGCAACCGGCCATCCATCCCGTGTCATGGATGGTTCATTCACAAATCAGGTACTTGCACAGATGTTACTCTACAAGGAAGCGTGGGCAGACAAATCCGAGTCTGAACGTGAGCCTGTTTACGTAAAGGTCCTTCCCAAGAAACTGGACGAGGAGGTTGCCGCTGAAATGGTTAAAAGGTTTTGGAGGTGTGATTACCAGGATGACGCAACAGCAGTCTGAATACATCAGTACACCCGTAGAAGGCCCATTTAAACCTGAAACTTACAGGTACTAGAAAGTATTTTAGATATAAATTAAAAATAGCACAGGAGCTTTGATCCCTGTGCTATTTTTTTATTAAAGTTAGATCTGTAATTTCTACGACAAGTTTTCAAATCAGGTATCAGTTAAAGGCCTGCCTCTTTTTTCAAGATCTCCGCCTTATCTGTTTTCTCCCATGTGAAAGAATCTTCGCTTCTTCCGAAGTGACCGTGACTGGCTGTAATCTTATATATAGGACGCCTCAATTGCAGGTGATCGATAATGCCCTTTGGTGTAAGGTCAAAATGCTTGTCGACCAGTTCTTCTATCTTTGATTCCGGGATCTTTGCCGTGTTCTCCGTTGAAACCAGAACGGACATAGGCTTGGCAACACCAATAGCATAAGATAACTGAACCTCGCAGGTATCTGCTAGGCCTGCAGCCACAATATTTTTAGCGACATAACGTGCCGCATAGGCTGCACTGCGGTCAACCTTCGACGGGTCTTTTCCGGAAAATGCACCGCCACCATGTCTTGCCCTGCCGCCATAGGTATCAACAATTATCTTCCTTCCGGTCAGGCCACAGTCTCCCTGCGGACCTCCTACTACGAAGCGGCCAGTAGGGTTTATATAATATTTGGTTTTGTCATCCAGAAATTTTGCCGGAATAACCTCTTTTATAACCTTTTCAAGTACGTCTTCTTTAATCTGATCATGCGAAATGTCCGCAGCGTGCTGACTGGAGATAACAACTGCATCCACCCTTACCGGCTTGCTGTCTTCATATTCAACAGTTACCTGTGATTTACCGTCAGGTCGAAGATATGTAAGGTCTCCGGTCTGTCTCTGCTCCGCAAGCTTCTTTACTAAACGGTGAGCCATACAGATTGGGAGAGGCATTAACTCCTCTGTTTCGTTACAGGCAAAGCCGAACATCATTCCCTGGTCTCCGGCACCGTGTTCACTATGCAGGCCCGCACCTTCAGAGACTCCCTGTGAAATATCCGGAGATTGTTTGTCAAGTGACGTTAAAACAGCACATGTTTTGTAGTCGAACCCCATCGATGAATCACTGTAGCCTATTTCCTTAATAGTCTGCCTGATTATAGCCGGCGCATCTATAACAGCCGTAGTGGTTATTTCGCCTGCGACCATTGCCATGCCGGTTGTTACCAGTGTTTCGCATGCAACACGTGACATTGGGTCCTGTGCCAGAATTGCGTCCAATACGGCATCGGATACCTGGTCGGCAATTTTGTCCGGGTGCCCCATGGATACTGATTCAGAAGTAAATAAGTGGTTTCCTTTTTTCATTTGATCCTCTTTTCCTTTCCAAGGCTTTTGTTAAAATTCAATCTCCTTTATTGGATTACTATAGTAATATGGAAGGCTAAAATCTTCCACTACTTTTTTTTGCTAAAATTTTTCCTATTATTTCAATATTCTTCCCGGTAGCACCTCTTTTTTCATTAACTACCTTTTGTGCTTTAAGCCCCATCTCTTTTGCCGCATCAGGATTCTTGATAAAAAAATTCGATTGCTTTAAGGAGTTCGTCCTCTGTCCCAACCATTTTGGCGGCACTGTTTTTAAGCAGGAGGCCTGCTTCTTCTTTAAAGTTGAATGTATGCGGGCCAAAAATCACTGCCTTTCCCAGCCCTGCTGACTCCATCATATTCTGGCCTCCGGATGGTACAAGGCTCTTACCCCGAACAAAAACATAATTTGCCAGCGAATATATCTTTCCCAGAATCACCGACAGTATACAATTAATATAATTTCATTCTTTGTGTTTTGCCTAGTTGTAATTAGAGCCTTCCAACTGTGTTTTTAATACGGGTACAAAGCCCATCTTTTCTATCAACCTGGAAACGTCTCCGGTTCTTTCGATATGTCTTGGAGCTATGATTAATCTTAAATTCGGAAAGGTTTCACTCAGCCTTTCAAAGACCCTGATCAATATTTCTTCTTCACCCTCATGTGTGCTCCCGCCTATAAGTACTAAATCATCATCATTAATATGGAATAATTTTGCCAGTCCCCTGCTGATATTTTCATCAATATGGGTTGGGATATTGTCGTATTTCATGGTGCCGGTAACAAAGACTTGTTTACCGGGAATTCCGAGATCACGAAAACGCTGTGCGTCAATCTCAGTTCTGGCACAATAAGTGTTCATTTCACTGGTCAGGCTATTACGAAAATCCTTCGAAATGTGACTGATAGCCCGGTATGCCATAAGAGATCTATTTGATATCCTTCCGTTAACTATGATTACGGGAATGTTTTTCTTATAAGCTGATATTAAAAAATTCGGCCATATTTCAAGTTCGACCAGGAGAATAAGGTTTGGCCTTTTTTTAGAAGAACCTTTCTTGTTGTCCAGCTCAGGTCGGCAGGGAAATAGAAAACAGCTTTATCAGAAAAATTTTTCTCAGCTACCGAGAAACCGGTATTTGTCGTAGCGGATATAAAGGTCTCCCATTCCGGGAATTCCTTATCAATCCTCTCTATAATACTTTTTGCAGTAATAACTTCACCCACAGATGCTCCATGCACCCAGATACCCGGTTTGTTGCCGGTCCTTTTTGTTGTTATCCCAAGTCTTTGATTCAAACCTGAACGATAGCGTTTGCTTGTTAATATTTTAAATAGTAAATACGGCGAGCCTAATAAAGATGCGGTTAAATAAAATGAATCAAAGATTAATGGCATCTTGTTGCGTTCATTGATATTTGAATAATAATTAATGTAAAGATTATGATATTAAAGCTGGAGCAGTTACCGGCTCATCAGTTTTTACCACAGCATTGTTTATATTTTCTTCCGCTTCCACAGGGGCAAGGCTGATTCCTGCCGACCTTAACAGCGGCACGTATTGGTTCAGGTCTCTGTTCAGCCTGACCGCTATTGGTTGTTGTAGCCTCAACCCTTTCCCTTATTGGTTCCATTTTTGGGGCTGGATATTCAGGTGTGGTATTTAGAGAGTCCTGATAGACAAAGTTGTCAGCGTTCCATACGTTCTTACTATCTATTGTTTCCGGCCTGACCCGCAATTTAAATATAAGATCTGTTACTTCTTCCCTGATAGACGACATCATGGTTTCGAACATTATAAGCGCTTCACGTTTGTATTCTATCTTTGGGTCAACCTGTGCATAACCTCTCAGTCCTATACCTGATTTCAAGTGGTCCATTGCATATAGATGGTCCTTCCATTTAGTATCAACTTTTTCAAGTAAGAGAATTTGTTCAATTTTCCTGAGCTCTTCTTCGCCGATTTCCTTCTCTTTCTCTTCATAAGCTTTACAGGCAGTATCAAGTAACAGGTCTTCAATATTTTCCTTTGTTTCTACATTATTTACTTTTAAGTCAACTTTTATACCGAATTTCTGTTTATACCAGTTAAGCAGACTATCTACATCCCACTCGTCGGTGTGTAATTTTGGATCGATATAATAATCTACTGTTTCCACTATGCTTTCTTCAATCATTCTAAGTAAGTCATCCCGGAGAGCTTCCTGTGCAAGAACCCTTTGCCTCCATGTGTATATGGTTTTTCTTTGTTCGTCCATCACCTCGTCATACTCAAGAAGATTCTTACGTATTTCGAAATTATGCTGTTCAACCTTCCTTTGTGCCCTTTCGATTGATTTGGATACCATGGAGTGTTCTATTGCCATACCATCCGTCATTCCAAATTTCCTTAGTATACCGCCTACTCTCTCCGGTGCGAAGATGCGCATCAGGTCATCTTCGAGTGAGACGTAGAACCGTGATGAACCGGGATCTCCCTGGCGTCCTGTACGGCCTCGCAATTGATTATCAATACGCCGTGCCTCATGTCTTTCCGTTCCCAGTACGTGGAGGCCTCCCAATTCTACCACTCCCTCGCCCAGGACAATGTCTGTCCCCCTTCCTGCCATATTTGTCGCGATAGTTACATTTCCCTTTTGTCCTGCCTTTGCAATTATCGCTGCTTCCCGTTCATGATTTTTTGCATTGAGTACCTCGTGGTCTATTCCACGCCTGCTGAGTGCCTTGCTGAACATTTCAGATTTTTCTATTGATATGGTTCCAACCAGGATAGGTTGGCCTTTTTCATGCACTTCGGCTATCTCTTCTACTACGGCAGTATCTTTTTCTTTTGCCGTACCATAGATTCTGTCCGGATGGTTCTGGCGGATCAAAGGTTTGTTTGTTGGTATAACGTCTACGTTCAGTCCATATATCTTGGCAAATTCAGCCGCTTCGGTAAAGGCCGTACCCGTCATCCCTGCAAGTTTATTATAGAGACGGAAAAAATTCTGAAGTGTAATTGTGGCAAGTGTCTGGCTTTCTTCTTTTATCTTTAAACGTTCCTTTGCCTGGATTGCCTGGTGAAGTCCGTCGCTCCACATCCTGCCTTCCATCAATCTTCCCGTAAATTCGTCGACTATGATAACATCTTTTCCCTGGACGACGTAATCTGTGTCTTTCATAAACAGCGAGTGGGCACGCAAACTTTGTTCGATATAGTGAGGCCAGTCCATGTGAATGTCAGAATATATACTGTCGACACCAAGTTCTTTTTCTACAATGCTAATTCCTTCATCGGTTAAATTTGCACCCTTTTCCTTCTCTTTTATTTCATAATGTTTACCCGGTTTCAACTTCCTGGCAATCTTGTCAGCAACAAAGTATCTTTCCGTTGATTCATCAGATGGCCCTGAGATTATGAGGGGTGTCCTTGCTTCATCGATCAGGATACTGTCAACTTCGTCAACAATAGCATAGTTCAACGTTCCCTGTACCTGTTCTTCGAGGTGTATCCTCATGTTATCCCGCAGGTAATCAAAACCAAATTCATTATTTGTGCCGTATGTGATATCGGCTCTATAAGCCGCCTGCTTGTCTTCATAGCTCTGGTTGCTTTGTATTGCGCCTGCTGAAAGACCCAGAAATTCATACATCGGCAACATCCAGTTCATATCTCTATTGGCAAGGTAATCGTTCACGGTAACGATGTGAACTCCTTCGCCTCCCAGTGCATTGAGATATGCCGGTAACGTTGCAACAAGTGTTTTACCTTCTCCCGTTGTCATTTCTGTAATATTTCCCTGGTGTAATACTATACCCCCTATTATCTGGACATCAAAATGCCTCATCGTTTTGTCCGGGCTGTCTGCATTGGGTATTAACAATATTCTTCTGCTGGCCTCTCTAACGACGGCAAAAGCCTCAGGTAAAAGGTCGTCCAGCGTCTCTCCGGCGGCAAGTCTTTCCCTGAATTTATCCGTCTTTTGTCTGAGCTCAGCATCGGTTAAAGTCTGCAAATCACTTTCAAGTGAATTTACATGCTCTACTATCGGCTTCAGAGTTTTTAAAACCCGATCGCTGGCAGTACCAAAAACCTTTGTAAAAATACCCATATCTATGATTTAGGACTCAAAAAATGTAAAATTTAATTAAACCAGATTTGAGAAAAAGAGTCAACTCAAATTAGAAGTCTAATAAGTACAGACTATTATGAGTTTAGTTCACTTTCCTCACAATTGAAAAAAAGAATTTTGAGTGTTGCTCTTAAAGGTATGTTCTAAGAGATTAGTAAAAGGAAGTGACTGCAAAACCACTTAATTCTACTGCCTTCTTACACGTAGTATTCCTGGATCGGCTTAACATCCAGTTCGCCATTTGACATGGACTTGATGGCGCTTTCTGCGGCAATAGCACCCGGAACGGTTGTAAAATAGGGGATGCCGGATACTATTGCGTATCGTCGTATGTTATAAGATTCCTCTTGTGAAATCTTTCCTTCAGATGTGTTGATTACCATCTGGATGTCATTGTTCTTTAAGTGATCTATTACGTTAGGACGCCCTTCATATTCTTTAAGGACGGTGGTAACAGGAGTATTTTCCTCTGCTATGGCCTTTGCCGTTCCTCCGGTGGCAAAAATCTTAAAACCCAAATCGTGAAGCTTATGAGCTATATCTACTATTGAGGGTTTATCTCTATCCCTGACACTTATAAAAACCGTACCCGATAGAGGGAGTCCTCCTTCAGTAGCCATCTGCGCCTTGGCAAATGCCTTCCCAAAGTCAACGTCAACTCCCATTACTTCGCCTGTAGATTTCATTTCCGGACCCAGGATAGTATCTGTGCCATGAAATCTTACAAACGGGAAAACAGCTTCTTTGACGGCAATGTGCTTAATTTGTTTTTTGTCATCTATAATCAACTCCTTCAGTTTGCGTCCCGCAATAACTTTAGATGCTATTTTTGCAAGTGGAATACCGATTGCCTTACTGACGAATGGTATTGTTCGCGAGCCACGTGGATTTACTTCCAGCACATAAACCACGTCATCTTTCACGGCAAATTGAATATTGATAATGCCCAGGACATTTAACTCTAAGGCTAATGCCTGCGTTTGGGACTTTATCTTTTCAATAACTTCCTCTTTTATGGAGTAAGGTGGTAATGAGCATGCGCTATCCCCCGAATGTACACCGGCCTCTTCTATGTGCTCCATGATGCCGCCAATGAAAACCTCCTCACCGTCACATACGGCGTCAACGTCTATCTCAATTGCACCTTCTAAAAATTTATCTATTAAAACCGGATGTTCAGGAGAGACGTCAACAGCATGTGTCATATACTCTTCAAGCTCACCCTCATCAAAGACTACTCTCATAGCCCTGCCGCCCAAAACGTAGGAAGGCCTTATTAAAACAGGATAACCTATTGAAGCCGCAACCTGTTCGGCTTCTGTGAATGACCGTGCATTTCCATTGTCCGGTTGTAAGAGGTTGAGTTTGGATAAAAGTGTCGCAAACCTTTTGCGGTCTTCTGCCATGTCGATGCTATCCGGTGAGGTGCCAAGGATCTTAACCCCTGCGTTGGCTAGCGGTACGGCCAGTTTGAGTGGAGTCTGTCCTCCAAACTGTACAATAACACCTTCCGGGTTTTCTTTCTCAACGATTTCCATTACATCCTCAAAAGTAAGGGGTTCGAAATATAACCTGTCAGATATATCGTAATCCGTACTTACAGTTTCCGGATTGCAATTAATCATAATTGTTTCAAATCCCATTTCTTTCAAGGCCAGTACTCCATGCACACAGCAATAGTCAAATTCGATACCCTGGCCGATACGGTTAGGACCGCTTCCCAGGATAATAATTTTCTTCTTTGATGTAGGGTTAGCTTCGCATTCGGTCTCGTAGGTGGAATACAGGTAGGGCGTGTACGCCTGGAATTCAGCCGCACAGGTATCCACCACCTTAAACACAGGGCGGATATCGTTCTTTTTGCGGTAATCACGAATATCTGCTGCCGTTGTATTTAACAAGCTTGCCAGCCGAATGTCGGAGAGACCATACTGTTTTGCTTTTTTTAAAAGAGACGGATCTATCAGGGGTTCAGTTTGGCTTTTAATCTCTTCTTCCAGTTCCAGGATCTGTTTCAAATTATATAGAAACCATTTATCAATCATGGTGATTTCATGTATCTCATCAATATCCATTCCCATACGCATACCGTCTACAACAGACCAAAGCCTGTCCCACGAAGGACTTAACAGATGTCCCTTTATGAATTCCTTTTTCTCTGAATCATTCAGGTCGGCTTTACTATGATGTTCGTCTAATCCATAGCGGCCAGTTTCCAGGGACCTTACAGCTTTGCCCAGAGATTCTTTAAACGTACGCCCTATAGCCATTACTTCACCAACCGATTTCATGTGAGTAGTAAGAGTCTGGCCTGCATCAGGAAATTTCTCAAAGTTGAATTTTGGAATTTTAACTACACAATAATCTATAGAAGGTTCAAATGAAGCCGGTGTATAGCGCGTGATATCATTTGGTATCTCATCAAGCGTATAACCCACTGCCAGTTTAGCAGCGATCTTTGCTATCGGGAAACCTGTGGCCTTGGAGGCCAGTGCGGAACTTCTCGATACCCTTGGATTCATTTCTATTACAATCAATTCTCCATCGGTGGGATTTACCGCGAACTGGATATTAGACCCGCCTGTTTCAACCCCGATCTCACGAATAATCTTGATTGCCGCATCTCTCATTATCTGATATTCTTTGTCAGTTAATGTCTGCGCCGGAGCCACAGTTATGCTGTCGCCCGTGTGAACTCCCATAGGGTCAAGGTTTTCTATAGAACATATTATAACGACGTTGTCCTTGAGGTCTCTCATTACCTCCAGTTCGTATTCTTTCCAGCCCAGGACAGATTTCTCAATTAATATCTCATGAACCGGGCTTGCCTCCAGGGCGAAATTTACAAATTCTTCCAGTTCTTCAATGTTGTAAGCAACATTACCTCCGATGCCTCCCAGTGTGAATGACGGACGTATGATTATGGGGAACTGTATATCCTTCGCAATCTCCTTTGCATCTTCTACGGATTTTGCATTGCCGCTTGCCGGTACCTGCATGCCTATATTTTCCATTGCTTCTTTAAATTCTTCTCTGCTCTCTGCCTTTTTTATTGCATCCAGTTTAGCGCCTATTAATTCTACATTGAACTTATCCAGGATGCCCTCTTCTGCCAGAGTAACGGATATGTTCAGGCCGGTTTGTCCCCCTAACGTTGGAAGCAGTGCATCAGGCCTCTCTTTTTGTATGATCTTTGTTAATACGTCAGTAGTCATCGGTTCTATGTATGTCCTGTCCGCAATATCCGGGTCAGTCATTATCGTAGCAGGATTGCTGTTTACGAGGATGATCTTGTAACCCTCTTCTCTCAGTGCACTGCATGCCTGGGTACCGGAGTAATCGAATTCACACGCCTGTCCTATTACTATAGGGCCTGACCCGATTATGAGTATTTTTTTAATATCAGTTCTTTTCGGCATACTCTTCTATCATTTCGATGAATTCATTAAAGATATAGCTTGAATCATGTGGCCCCGGTGACGCTTCAGGGTGATATTGAACGGCAAAGGCAGGCACGTCAAGACATCTCAATCCCTCTACGGATTTATCATTAAGGTTTATATGAGTTATTTCTACTTTACCAAATCTGCTGCTATGCCCATTACTTATTGATTCTCCGTCAACGGCAAAGCAATGATTCTGTGCTGTGATCTCTACCTTTCTTGTGCTTAAATCCATTACCGGCTGATTCCCCCCATGATGTCCGAATTTTAACTTATATGTTTTGTATCCGAGTGCTAAAGAGATGATTTGATGCCCCAGGCATATACCCATGACTAGGTTTTTTCCCTATTATGTTAATTGCATTTTCCGCCATATACGATACCGCAGCGGGGTCGCCGGGACCGTTTGAGATAACAATACCATCCGGGTTCATTGATAACACTTCCTCTGCACCTGTACTGGCAGGAACTACCGTTACATCACAATTATAGTTTCGCAGCATTCTCAGAATATTATATTTAACTCCGCAATCGTAGACTATTACTTTACGTTGTTTATTGGTATTACCGTTTCCGGCACAAGGGTTAATTTCGGCCTCTTCCCATGTGTAAGCTTCCTTACACGTGACCTCTTTAACCAGGTCTTTGCCTTCAAGGCCGGTTGCACTTTTTGCCTTTGATACAAGGCCTTGATGGTCTGAATCAACAGTAGAGATAATACCCTGCTGCTCACCGTGATCCCTTACATGTTTTGTCAGGGCCCTTGTATCAATGCCCTGAATACCCATTATTCCTTTGCTCTTTAAGAAATCGTCCAGACTCATTTCTGAACGCCAGTTGCTTGGATAAGGACTGAGTTCTTTAATAATAAAACCTTCTATATAGGGTTGGATGGACTCATGATCTTTCTCGCAGATACCATAGTTTCCTATCAGGGGGTAGGTCATATTTACGATCTGTCCCTTGTAAGAGGGGTCAGTAAGTATTTCCTGATACCCGGTGATATTGGTGTTAAATACGATTTCACCTGATGTCTCTCCCTCTGCACCAAAGGAAATTCCCTCAAATATCTTTCCGTCAGAGAGAGCAAGAATGGCTTTTTTAGTTTTCATAGCATCAAAATTTTCTCTATATGTAAGGCCTAGAATTGATTATTTTTAGATAGTACTTGTTAGTTACTTAACTGTCAAGTTGGAGTATTTTTTCGCTTGACAGTAATTATGCGTCTGCTATCATAACTTAGTACGTAGAATGGTACTTAGGAAAGGAATTGATTGTTTTGTTGTAAATATAAGTTGGAATAACGTAATTTTGTTTAGACAAAATATTAAGTTCGCCAAATAGATAGTCGGCGGTAACCTACGAATTGCAAAAGGAATCACTCTATGCACAATGAGAACAGGCACTTTACGCTGCCAAACATGATCAGCTTTGCAAGAATATGTTTCATTCCTCCTTTTGTAATATGCGTAATGCAGGTTCAACATCATGACTTTTACAGGTATATAGCATTAGGTGTATTACTTATAATAGGATTGAGCGATGTCCTGGATGGTTATCTTGCACGCAAATTGGGAGAAACAACAAATTTTGGTAAATACCTTGACCCTATTGCTGATAAGCTGTTATTAATAGTTGCGTGTATCTTACTTTCTTCAGACACACTATGGCCTGGGCCCAGATTCCCTGTTTGGGTATTAGTAATAATTATCAGCAGAGAACTGTTTTTCTCGCTCGGTGTAATAACGGCCTTTGTTACGGTAAGACGAAGAATTACATGGCAGCCCAGTAAGCTGGGTAAGCTTACGACGTTTTTGCAGATTACGGCAATTATTGCGGTATTATTGGGAAACCACATCTCTTTGGATACATTTTTAATTCTGTGGTTCCTGGTTGCAGGTGTTACTTTGATATCAGCAATAAATTATACTTATATGGGTGTTAGACAGCTTTAAACTTATTTACAGAAGTTAGAAATTAGGAAGGTGCATATTATGTTTAATACAATAACAGAGGTTATTGAAGATCTAAAACAGGGCAGAATGGTTATCGTTGTTGACGATGCAAATCGCGAAAACGAGGGTGACCTGACAATATTGGCTGAAAAAGTTACGCCTGATATTATAAATTTCATGTTATCACATGCCAGGGGCATAATTTGTTTAACAATAACCGGTGAACGTGCCGAACAAATTGGCCTGACACCAATGGTGACAGACAACACTTCCAACTATCAAACCCCCTTTACAGTAACCATAGATGCAAAAGAGGGTATAACAACAGGTGTTTCTACAAAGGATAGAGTTAAGACCATATTAACGGCTATAGATGATAACTGTAAGCCTCATGACCTTGACAGGCCGGGACACGTTTTTCCGCTCATGGCTCAAAAAGGAGGTGTACTGGTGCGTGCGGGACATACAGAAGGTGCTGTTGACCTTGCCCGTCTGGCAGGTATGAAACCTTCCGCCGTAATATGCGAGGTCATGAATGAGGACGGAACGATGTCAAAGCTTCCTGAACTTACAAGATTTGCAGATAAGCATGATCTGAAAATGTGTACTATTGCAGATATCATTAAATATCGCCATGACCAGGAACGTTTGATAGAAAAACGTGTTTCTGTAAATCTGCCTACTGTATACGGAAAATTTGTATTACATCTTTACCGTTCGTTTATTGATGAATACCTGCACCTGGCTTTATGCCTCGGAAACATTGGAAGCATGGATAATACAGCCGCTCCGATCCAGACAGAACCGGTTTTAATACGCGTACATGACGAATGTTTAACGGGTGATATCTTTGGCTCTTTGAGATGTGATTGCGGGGAACAGCTTCATAGTGCGTTAAAGATGATACAGGAAAAGGGAAAGGGAGTTTTGCTTTATATGCGGCAGGAAGGCAGGGGAATCGGGCTTGAAAACAAACTGCACGCTTATTCATTACAGGAAGGTGGTCTTGATACGGTTGAGGCAAACAAGAAACTGGGTCTCGGTGCGGATAAACGTGACTACGGAATAGGCGCTCAGATACTCAGAGATTTAGGAATATCGAAGATGAGACTCTTATCAAACAATCCAAAGAAGTTTGCTGCTCTGGCCGGTTATGGTTTGGAAATTACGGAACGCGTTCCCATCGTTATCACACCACAAGAAGAAAATGAGGGATATTTACGCAACAAAAAAAGAGAAGCTAGGGCACATCCTTGAAGGCGTTTGATTGATTTTATAGTTCCAACTCGCAACTCGACATTTGTCATTGGTTAATCGTAAATCTAAAATCGTAACGCGTAAATCATCTTGCATCTTGCATCTTGCCTCTTGCCTCTTACCTCTTACCTCTTACCTCTTACCTCTTACCTCTTACCTCTTACCTCTTACTTCTGTATCAAATGACTAATTACTAATTTAACTTAGCTGCTGGTTGCGATTCAGTATTTTATTTCAGCTTTAGTTCCGTATTCAATATTCTGGCCATCCTCTTTTACCGAAGGTTCTGCAACTGTTTCCGTTTTTGTCCTGAACAGAGAGAGAGGACGTATTGTCGCCTTTATCTTTGTCTA
>CAXGMX010000026.1:0-14048 GCA_964010955.1 uncultured bacterium | reverse complement strand
GAAGTGTCTAAAATGCCTAAGGTTAATAAAAGGAAGATTTTTACATATCCTCTCGCCCGGTTCAATCATGTTGATTGAGCCTAAACATTTAGGTTCAGGCTGCAAGCCTGAACCAGCAAAGAACGACGTGCAGAATACCATAAAAAGTTTTTTTATATCTTTTCGTGTGTTTCGTGGGCTTTATTGTTATGCCTCTTGCCCATCTCTAATAAAATCAAAGCCGCTGAAGAGCAAAGAAATAATTTGCCGGAAGAGAATTCCAGACTACATAAACAGAAAGAACCAGACATGCCTGAAAAAGTAGACAAAACCGACGAAGAATGGATGCGGTTGCTTACACCGGAGCAGTACAGAGTTACGCGTGAGAAAGGGACTGAACCTCCTTTCAACAATGAATACTATAACTTTAAAGGAGAAGGTATATATCAATGTGTAAGCTGTGGCGCTGACCTGTTCGATTCAAAAACAAAGTTTGAGTCAGGAACAGGCTGGCCAAGCTTTTGGGATGCTGCTTCAGAGCAAAATATTAAAACAGTTACTGATAAAAGCCTTGGCATGATAAGGACTGAAGTAGTGTGTAATGTATGTGATGCACATCTCGGCCATCTATTCAACGATGGCCCGCCATCTACCGGACTTCGATATTGCATTAATTCGGCTGCGCTAAAGTTTGTTGAGGAGTAAGTGAAAGTCTTTTTGTCCGTTGTCTCTTCACCAGGATTTCGTGCGAAAATTTTTCACTATAATCATGGTAATTCTATTGAATTGCAAAATTCTTTCGCAATTATCTATTAATCGCTGTAAATCAATTTTCTGCCTATTTCCCCTTTAATCCACAAGGTATTACCGTACAATAACATAACTCTCAGTCCAAACTTTTCTTCACAACTCTTTGTTATCGGTATAACAATTGCGAACTTCAATTAAAAGTTACTTCTGCCGAACCCGATACAATTCACCCTGTTAGATAGGCTTAATACCGGAATATTGGTATTTCCTCCATTCTTGCCTATCTAACAGGGATAATCTTCAGAAAAATCCCCTATTAAGCCAACACTTCATTAACTATTATTCCTTCAACAACGTCTTGTTATATTCCACCATATTTTTAAATTGACATTATGATTTAATAGCTTTAACCTTCATGGACATACATTATATAATAGCTATTTGCACTTCAATTAACTTGAATCCTACCAAGAAATGGACATTTTAGACAATGTAACTGAATCACAGAAGGAAGCAATTACTCACATAGACGGTCCTTTGCTAGTAATCGCGGGTGCCGGCAGCGGCAAGACAAGGGTTATCACACGCAGGGTAGGATATCTTGTTGAGCAGGGGACTGCCCCGGCAAATATTCTGTCCATAACCTTTACCAATAAAGCCGCTAATGAGATGAAGGAGAGACTGGGTGAGTTTCTAGACCTGAGGGGGATGTGGGTCTCAACATTTCATGCCATGTGTTCAAGAATCCTGCGAAGCGAGATCGAGCAAATGGGTTTTACCAGAAATTTCAGCATATATGACACCGCTGATCAGGCCAAGTGTGTAAAGGCCGTGATGAATGAACTGAATCTGGATACTACAAACTGGCGGCCAGGCGCTGTGGCGGCGTCAATAAGTAACGCAAAGAATGAGTTGCTGTCAGTGGAGGAATTCTCTAAATATAAGTCAGGCTATTACAACGATGTTGTTTCAAAGGTATATATAAAGTATCAGAAATATCTTGAGGCAAATAATGCGCTGGATTTTGATGACCTGCTTTTCACGATTGTACATCTATTTAGAAATTTTCCGGAGGTACTTGAAAAATATCAGGACAAATTCAGATATATCCTCATAGACGAATACCAAGATACAAATCACGCACAATACACAATCACTCAACTGTTGGCACAGAGGTACGGAAATATCTGTGCTACCGGAGACCCTGACCAGTCTATCTATGGATGGCGCGGCGCCAATATACGGAACATACTCAATTTTGAAAAAGATTATCCAGAGACAAAGACTGTCCGGCTTGAACAGAACTATCGCTCAACTAAGAATATTCTTCACGTTGCCTCTGAGGTAATCAAAAATAATCAATCAAGGAAACCGAAATCCCTCTGGACGGAGAATGATGAAGGAAACAGGGTCAGGGTCATCCACTGTGAGGACGAGAATATTGAATCAAGGGAAATTGCTGCAAACATTTCTGAATTTATTAAAAATGGAAACACGTACTCTGACATGGCCGTATTTTACCGTACAAACGCACAGTCGCGTGTACTGGAAACCTGCCTGCTTAAAGAGGGAATACCTTACTCAATTGTAGGCAGTGTCGAATTCTTCAAGAGAAAAGAGATAAAAGATATTCTTTCTTATCTTAAACTCTGTGCTAATCCTGATGATGATTTATCTTTTGAAAGGATTGTAAACGTTCCGCCGAGAGGCATCGGGGCGACGACTATAAGGCGTTTACGAGAATGGGCGGGCATGCATAATACGAATTTTTTAGAATCCATATCACGTGTTCAGGAAATCCCGGAAATAAAGGCAAAGAGTGTCAAAGCGGTGAAAGACTTCTGGAAAATTACTTCCGAATTATATAAACTCTCAACTTTTCCGGTGATGGAGTTTGTAAAACAGGTTATCGGAAAAACCGGATATATAGATTACCTGGAACAATCTTACGAGAGTGACAGCGAAGAGAGGCTGGAAAATATTGATGAACTGGTAAATGCAGCCAGTGAGTATGACACTTCAAATCCGGATGGCTCGCTCCAGGGTTTTCTGGAAGAGGTGGCATTAATCTCAGACATTGACAAATGGGACGATCAAACAGATACGGTTACCCTTATGACCCTGCATGCTGCAAAAGGGCTGGAATTTCCGGTTGTATTCATAGCAGGCCTTGAGGAAGGGTTGTTACCGCATTCACAATCAAAGGATTCGGATGATGATATTGAAGAAGAGCGCCGTTTATGCTATGTTGGTATTACGAGGGCGCAAAGGGATCTCTTTCTAATCCATACCAGATACAGGGCAAAATTCGGCCAGAGGACTCCGTGTATCCCTTCCAGGTTTTTAAGTGAAATCCCTGAAGACTTTATAGAGGAGATTGATAAAACAGACTATAATTCTTACGCAGATAAGCTGCAGACCGGATATGCAGAGAGAAGCGGAGAAGATCCAGAATCCGGCGATTATCAATACTATAATGATGAAGAGAGTGGCCCCAATGTAGCTGACGAATTCCAGCATGAAGAATCTCAGGATAGCAGTAATCTGGTTCCGGGAGATATTGTAAATCACGAATCCTTTGGCCGTGGGAGAATTACAAAAATCATCCCATCTACAAATACGGCATTTGTTGATTTTAGTAATGTAGGCATGAAAAAACTGGTACTGGAGTATGCAAATTTAGAAAAGCTGGAAGATTATTGTAGATGAAAAATAACTAATTCTCTCCCCCTTGTTCCCAGGCAGGAGTTTGGAAACGAGACAACCAGGCTAGTGCCTGGAAATGAAGAGAGGAGTAAAAAAATTGGAAAAGATATATCTTGATCACGTTTCTTGTACACCAACTCACCATTCGGTTATAGAAGCAATGGTTGATTCTATAAAGAACTGTTACGGCAATCCGTCAAACCTGCATCATTTCGGACAAACGGCTAACAAGATAGTTCAGACTGCCAGGGATGAAGTGGCGTCACTTATAGGGGCAAAGGCCGAAGAAATAATATTTACATCAAGCGGAAGTGAGGCAAACAATTTTGCCATTAAGGGCCTTGCAATGGCAAACCAGAAAAAGGGCAAACACATTATCACGTCTGAGATAGAGCATTTTTCTGTGCTTAATCCATTAAAAAGACTTGAAAAGACGGGTTTTGAGGTTACGCGTATACCTGTTGATAAATACGGTATGGTAGATCCTGCCGAGGTTGCAAGTGCCATTAAGCCGGAGACGATACTCGTCTCCATTATGCATGCAAATAATGAAATAGGCACTATTGAGCCGATAGAAGAAATCGGGAAGATCGTTAAGGAACATGACATTATTTTTCATGTTGATGCCGTAGCATCAACAGGTTGTATCCCCGTAGACGTAAACAAAATGATGGCAGATGCTTTGAGTCTGGCCAGCAACCAGTTTTATGGTCCGCCCGGTGTGGGGGCACTGTACTTGAGAGAAAAACAAGGATAGTTCCATTTATTGAAGGAGGCATACAGGAAGGCGGACGTCGGGCAGGTACGGAGAATATACCCGGAATCGTGGGTATGGGGAAGGCTGCTGAGTTGGCAAAGAGAGAGATAGAGACGCGTAAAAAGGCGATAGAACCTTTACGTGATAAGTTATTAAATGGTTTAATGAATTCGGCAGGTCAGATTCATCTGAATGGGCATCCAAAAAAACGTTTACCTAACAATATAAATATAAGCATAGAATATGTTGAGGGCGAGTCAATACTTTTGTTTTTAGATATGAAGGGAATTGCAGTATCTTCTGGTTCGGCATGCACCTCCAGATCCTTGAAGTCATCACACGTCTTGAGTGCGATCGGGGTAGATGATGCGGTAGCTCAGGGGTCAATACTCCTTAGTCTTGGAATAGATAATTCTGAAGAACACATTGAGTATGTATTAGAAACACTCCCTCCTATAATAAAAAGACTGAGAGAAATGTCTCCATTATATGAGGACAGTCAGGCCTGAGTTGAGACGTTTTATTTATTCCGAAATAAAGAATTTATAGTTATTTCCACCATGCTCCTTGGCATTGTACATTGCCACATCAGCCTTATTAATCAGAATATCTATGTCAAAACTATCTTCAGGATAAATACTGATACCGATGCTGACGGAAATGGACAGTTCTTTACCTTCCAAAACATATACATCAGAATGCTAATTCTGCTTCTCGAAGCTTATTAATTATTTACTCTGGTTTGTATCGCTTTTGTGGCATGATTTCCCCCTTTCTTAACCCAATTATATAGTGTAATACTAACTTTACAACTGGATCAGTTTTTTGGGGGGCAGGTCAGGCGGGCATTCGGGCGTAAAACCTGGTTTTCAAAGACTTAAAATGAAGATTTCTGTCAGACTAGACCAGGGAGTTTAGTATTTCAACCCCTCTCTTCAGGGTCTCTAACGAAGCGGCATAAGATACCCTGAAATGAGTTTTCTTTTCAGAAAACACGCTGCCGGGTATGATTAGCAAATCGTGTTTTATTGCCTCAGTGACGAATTCCTCATCAGTACCCCATGGTACTTGAGGAAAGATATAGAAGGCGCCATCAGGCCTGGTTAATTCGTAGCGTTCTTTAAGGCCGTCACAAACAAAGTCACGTTTCTTTCTGAAATCTTCTATATACGCATCCATACTGACATCCATGGCCTTCACTCCGGCTGCCTGCGCAAATGAGGGAGCACAGATATACGTATACTGCTGAAGTTTCATCATTTCGTCAATAATCTTTGCAGGACCAATTGCACTGCCTAATCTCCATCCTGTCATTGCGTGTGATTTTGAAAAACCACCGCAGGTCACTGTATTTTCGTAATATTTTCCGATACTTTGATATTCTATTTCATAAATGAACTCTTTATATATTTCATCCGAAATAATTATCAGGTTGTGTTTTTCCGCAATTTCGCAAATTTCTTTAAGGTATTGCGGTTTGCAGACTACACCTGTAGGATTGGATGGGCTGTTTATAATGAGGATTTTAGTGCGTGGACTTATGTGGGACGAGATACGCTCAGGGGTGATTTCAAAATCAGGATATGTGTCAACAAATTTTATCTTGCCGCCGCACAAATTTACAAGATGCTTAAATGATACAAAGTATGGGTCCGGTACAAGGACTTCATCTCCGGGGTTTATGAGAACCAGAAACGCAAGTGTTAAAGCTCCGGCAACCCCGGAAGTTATCATTATGTCTTCGGCCTTGATGCCGTTTTCATTTCTTGCTTTTTCCAGGATCTTTTCGGTAAGCTCAGGTATACCCTTTGTTATAGTATACCTGTTAAAACCCTGTTCTATTGCCTTGACAGCTTCTTTCTTTACCTCTTCAGGAATATCAAAATCCGGTTGCCCAATGCTGAGGTTGACCGGATTCTTAATCTCTTGCGCCAGATCGAACACCTTTCTTATGCCAGATGCTTCAAACCCCTGCATTCGATCGGCGATCATCAGGAAGCCTTTCCCTTATCCTTATCCTTTTCTTTTTCTTTGTCACCTGTTGTGGCGGCTGCAGCAGTAGCATCAGCAGTAGTTTCTTCTTCAGTCTTCTCTTTTACTGCCTTTGCCTTCTTTTTCACCTTTATAGTTTTTACCTTTGGCAGGCCATACACAGATTTCGTTTCATCCCACAGACCCTCATCAGTCAAATGCTGGACACGTTCCGTTCTTGTGAGAACACTTCTGTGCCTGACCAGTTTACCCTTTGATACAAGACTTTTGTCAATACTCATTGCCCCTTCTCCCTTACCTTATTTGAATTGGATAGCTGCTTGCAAATTGCCTCTTACCTTCGTATTCTAATTTGCTGATTCCCTTTAGAGCCTCTTTTAGTTCACTGCTATCCTTTAAATTAAATCTACCCGCACATACAATGATCTCTTTTCCTCTTTTTGCCACGAATGTATTATAACCTGTCATATTTTTGATAGCTTTTGCTAAATTAGCGGCCTGTTTCAAGTGTTTTTTAGTATTGCTATAAGATATAATTTGAAGTGTCCACTTATTAACAACAGGTTCTGGTTCCTGCTTAACTATAGTAACCGGAACCTGCGGCAATGACAAATCTACAGCTTTTACCTCCATGTTCTGCGGTACAATTTTAACTCCTCCACCCAACTCGGGATACACAACAGCTTTCTGTAGTACCTCAGGTTCTAATTCATTTCTATGGCCAATCTTATAGCCCACAAAAAAGCAGACTAATGATAAAAATACAGCGCCTAATGCACCAAAAATTACTGTTTCCTGTTTAAGAATAACTTCATTGAAAAATAATTTCCCGGGCTTTTTGCGAACTGTTTGAGATTGAGGCTGGTCATTACTCTTTGTATCCGTTATCCAATCCAGCTTTTCTTTTTTTCTATCGTCATCTGTATCTCCCGGTTTTCTCTCCGGAACCGGCTTGGGAATAACGTTTGGATTTTCCTGCTTTTTTTGAAATTCTTTAATACTGTAATTAGCTCCTTCTTGTTTCTCCGGCTTTTTAAATACTTCGAAAAATTCTTTTGACTCTTTATCTTTCCCAAACATTACCACCCCTTAATGTAAAGTTTATGATTTGTAATTTTTTTGGTTTCAAAAGATTTTAAATGTTTCATCAATTTAAAAAGAATTGGATAATTCATTCCTGAATCTATGCCCCCCCCTTGCCGGAAAAAAATAACTTGCCCGCTCCGGCAGGAGATAATGTGGGACAGGTTAAGAAAATTGCCCTTCAGTAAGATTTATAAAACATTCTAGATACTTACAAAACTTTAAGCTATGAAGTACTATAAAAAACAGATTTTATTGTCAAGGTTTTTCACTTATAAGGGTTACAAAATACCAGAAAAGTTTCTGTAAAACATCAAAATACCTTTGTCTTTCACATAAAGCTCGTGTATTATTTAGCAGGCAAAAAGCATGCGATTTGAGATCACGATTGTAAATTTTGGCAATTTAGCCCGAATTTTATGCATTTTTCAGATTAAAGACGGGAATAAGTATGAATAAGAAAGTGATTGAAAACATTGAAAATCTTCGCTCAAAGATACGATACCACGATGGAAAGTACTATGTTGAGAATATGCCCGAAATCTCGGATTATGAATATGATCAACTGATGAAAGAGCTGGAAAGCCTTGAAAGTACCTATCCGCAATCAATCTCCCCGGATTCTCCCACTCAACGAGTAAGCGGTGAACCTGTCTCAGAATTCACATCTATCGAACACAGCATACCCATGCTCAGCATCGAAAATACATATTCAGAAGAAGAATTGAGAGAATTTGACAAAAGAATCAGGCGAATGCTGAAAGACGTCGATGATATAGAATATGTCGTAGAACTCAAGATTGATGGTATTGCGATTACTCTGTGGTATGAAAATGGGGTTTTCATGCGCGGTGCTACAAGAGGTAATGGTTTCAGGGGTGATGACGTTACAATGAATTTAAGAACCGTAAAGGACATACCTTTGAGATTTTTGCCTGTTGATAACAGAGAAATACCTCCGGTTATTGAAATTCGTGGTGAAATTTATCTGCCAAACAAGGAGTTTCAGAAACTGAATGAACGGCGGGAGGAAGCAGACGAGCCTCAATTTGCCAATCCCAGAAATGCGGCGGCAGGCTCCCTTAAACTCCTGGATCCTCACACAACTGCCAAAAGGCCCCTCCGCCTGTTTGCCTATGCTTTCGGCTACGAAGAGAAAAATAGATTTACGAACCATATTGAATGCCTTAAGGCTATAAAGGAATTTGGCCTTCCGGTAAATCCTCACTATAAATTATGCAAGGATATTGATGAGGTTATTTCATACTGCAATTCCTGGGAAACAAAGAAGAGTAATCTTGATTACCAGGTTGATGGAATGGTCGTAAAGGTTAATTCGCTGGAACTTCATGATAGACTGGGTTCTACCAGCAAGGCTCCTCGCTGGGTTATGTCTTACAAATTTAATCCTGAAGATGCCACAACAAAGATTGAGGCGATAAAGGTACAGGTTGGTAAAACAGGAACATTAACTCCGGTAGCAGAATTGAGCCCTGTACCGCTCAGCGGTACTACCGTGAGCAGGGCGTCACTTCACAATTTCGACGAAATCAAGCGGAAGGATATTCGTGTAGGTGATTACGTTGTTGTTCAGAAGGCCGGAGAAATTATTCCTCAGGTAGTTGAGGTTATTACAGAGAAACGCACCGGTAACGAGAAAAGGTTTACTGTGCCGAAAGTATGTCCTGTCTGCAAAGAAACTGTTATCAAAGAAAAGGTATATCTTAGATGTTACAACCCCCTGTGTACCGCTCAGTCAAAAAGGAGAATAATGTATTTTGCAAGTAGAAATGCGATGGATATTGAGGGCTTTGGCCCTGCCATAATCGAACAATTAGTAGACAAAAAGATTATAGGAAATTATGCTGATATTTATTCCCTGAAATTCGATGACCTTGAACCACTGGAAAGGATGGGTGAGAAATCTGCTCGAAATCTGCTCGATGCGATTGGAAAGAGTAAGGGCAGAGATTTACACTGCCTGATCTGTGCCCTGGGAATACAGAATATTGGTACTCATGCAGCAGATATACTGTCAAAGCACTTCGGCACACTCGACAGACTCATGGATGCCTCTGTTGAAGAGTTGGATGAGATCTTTGAGATTGGAGAAATCACGGCAAAGGGCGTCGTAGATTTCTTCTCAAATAGCCACACAAAAGACGTTATCAATAAACTCAAGGCGGCGGGTGTTAATCTTAGCGCCGTTCGTAAAGAAGCAAAGGCCGCTTCTAATATAGCTGAGAAGTCTTTTGTTGTAACGGGAACGCTGAACGGATATACCCGTAAAGAGATAGAAGATATAATAAAAAATCTGGGTGGAAAAGTATCATCAGCCGTAAGCGGCAAGACTGATTTTCTGATTGCCGGTGAATCACCGGGATCAAAACTCGAAACAGCAAAAAAGCTGGGAACAACAATTTTAAGCAATGAGGATTTTGAGAATTTAATTAAAAAAACATAAGCTCACCATGGGGTAAAGAAATAAAATGGAAAAATTGATAAAGAATGCTTTAAAGTCTGCGAAGGCCGATCAGATTGAGATTCGCATTAATGAGGGAAGGGGAACGGGAGTTGCCTATGTGGGCAAGGAATTGGAGAGTATAGGCGAAAGCAGTATCATGGGTGGAAGTGTACGTGCTCTCGTCAATGGAGGATGGGGATTTGTAGCTTTCAATGATATTGAAAATTTACCCCGCTACGTCAATATGGCATGTGAACAGGCAATGCTGGTTGGAAACAGGGATGTATCACTGGCAGAGACCGGAGTGATTAACGATATTGTAAAGACGCAGGTCGATGTAGACCCGGCAGATATTTCACTGATTGACAAACATGATTTGTGTCAGAAATATAATAATATAATCCTATCTTCAAAGAAGGTCCAGACCTCCAGTGTGAGGTATGCGGATTCTCACAGTACGCTTTATTTCGCCAACCTGGAAGGCAGCTTTATTGTTAGCGAGAATCAATTCTGTGGTGTTTCGGTTATGGCAATGGCAAAGGATGGTATGGATGTACAGCAGGCATATGATTCGATTGGAGATCTGAGAGGTTACAAAAAGGTTGAAAATTTTGAAGAAAGCTGTGAAGATGTCACTAAGCGGGCAGTTGATCTGCTCTCTGCAAAGCCTGTGGAGGGCGGTAAATATACCGTAATAGTTGATCCAAAGCTTTGCGGTGTTTTTACACACGAAGCGTTCGGGCATCTGAGCGAAGCGGATTTTATCTATGAAAACAAAAAACTCCGTGAGGTTATGAAAATAGGAAAACGCTTTGGTTCTGATGAATTGTCTATAGTAGATGATGGTACACTGGAAGGAGAGGCCGGATATAATAAGTATGACAGTGAGGGAACACCATCGCAAAAGACATATCTGATAAAAGATGGTATTTTAACCAACAGACTGCACTCAAGAGAGACAGCAGCCAAGATGAATGAGAGTCCTACAGGAAACGCCAGGGCTATCAGTTATGCCAGTGAACCGATTGTGCGCATGACTAATACATATATGGAATCCCGCAATCAAACGCTTGAAGAGATGTTGGCAGGTGTAGATGAAGGCATTTATGCAAAGGGTTCCCTTGGAGGACAGACAAACACTGAGATGTTTACCTTCAGTGCAGAAGAGGCATATAAAATAAATGGCGGAAAAGTCTGCGAGAAGATTCGTGATGTAGTTTTGACAGGTAACGTATTTGAAACATTGATGAATATAGATGCGATCGGCAACGATCTTGTCATCTACGGAGGGCTTGGCGGATGCGGCAAGGGCGGGCAATCCCCATTGCGTGTAAGCGACGGCGGGCCGCATATCAGGATAAGAAATGTAACAATTGGCGGCAGATGAGTTATCCTTGAACATGTCGCGAACCTGCCATAAAACCGTGTTTCATTTGCTTTTTTATTGAAATTACACATACTTTACGTGAATGATTTGCGTCTGAGAATTAAATTTGATACCCCCTGGACAGGAAGACCGGGAGGAAGAGACAGAATACAAATCTACTTTTAAAATCAGAGAACAATAAAAAAATGGAAAACAACATTGAAGAGAAAACACTTGAACTGGCCTTAAAAAATTCTGATTCGGCTGAGGTGATTTATGAAGAGGGAGAATCCAGGTCTATCAGTTTCGAAAACAATAAATTGAAATCTGTATATACCAGGTCAATCAGAGGCATCGGCCTGCGCGTAATCAAGGATGGAAAAATCGGTTTCTCTAGTACCACTGATTTCAGGAAGCCCGAACAGCTTGTTACAAATGCTATAGAAAGCGCTGAGTTCGGACAGGAAGCAAAATTCGAATTTCAGTCGAAAAACCAATATAAAGACACCAAGCTGTTTGATGAGAACGTAGTGGACTATCCTATCGAAAAAGGCATACAGATCGGAAAGGACAATATAGAAAAAGCCTTATCTGTAAATCCGGATTATGAATGTGGAGTCAGTATTGGAAAAGGTGCTAGTAAAAGCCGTTTAATCAACTCAAGCGGTTTAGACGTAAGCACTCGATCAACTTCTTTTGGAATAAGCATCGATATATTACTTGTTAAGGATAAAGGTTTATTATGGATCGGAGAAGGCGAGAGCTCTGTAAAAGTGGCTGAGGATCTTGATAAACATACAACGAAAGCGCTTCGCGATTTGAAACTGGCAGAGAAAGAGGTCGAAATATCTACAGCCGGCTATCCGATGGTTTTTACTTCCAAGGCTGTTGGAACTCTGTTATCAACATTTGAATCCGGCTGTAATGGGAAACTGGTTCAGAAAGGAGCCTCTCCGCTGACGGGTAAACTGGGACAGAAAATAATAGATGAAAGATTCAGTATGTACGATGACCCGACGATCGATTACGCAGACGGAAGCTATGTCTGCGATGACGAAGGCGTCTCTGCCCGGAGGACTCCGCTTTTTGAATCAGGTGTACTTAAGAATTATATATATGACCTGCAGACTGCCGGTATTATGAATGCAAAATCCACCGGTAATGGAACGAGAAGTTTCGCTTCTCAACCTTCTCCGGGAAACTCTAATATAATAATTGAACCGGGAGAGATGAAATTTGAAGATATGATTAAAGACATGAAGAGCGGAATACTTGTAGACCAGGTTCTTGGCGGAGGCCAGAGCAACGTCCTTGCCGGAGAATTTTCTGTAAATATTGATCTAGGATATTTTGTAGAAAATGGGGAAATTGTCGGAAGGGTTAAAGACTGCATGGTTGCAGGAAACGTCTTTGATGCATTTAACAATATAATTGCCCTCGGTGACAAATCGGATTGGCATGGGTCTCTGAAAGTTCCAACCATTTTACTTCAAGTCTATAAACGTTGCTGGAAATAAGAACTAACAGAAGTGACTAAAGTGCCTAAAGATCAAAGTGACTAAAGTTGCAAGAAACTGGAAGCAAGAGGCAATAGTTATTAGTCATTTGTCATTTTTCAAATAATTTAGGTATTTAAGAATTGAGGGATTTTTAATTCTTTAAATCTTTTTCTTTTCAATATTCAATCCTTTAGCGCCTTCTTACAACTTTAGTTCACTTTAGCTCACTTATTTAAGCTTAGACCTCTTATGGAAATCTGGCATATCCCTGTTGTATTCATTGCCGGCATCATAGCCGGACTCATCAACACCCTTGCGGGTGGAGGTTCACTGCTTACCCTGCCGATACTCATCTTCCTGGGCCTGCCGACAGCAGTAGCAAACGGCACTAACCGTATTGCAATTATAGCTCAGTGTCTTTCTGCTGTTGCCGGCTTTAAGAAAAAAGGTGTCTCTAATTTTAAATTAAGTCTCCTGTTGTCACTTCCTGCAATTTTAGGTGCCGTCTTAGGTTCACTAATTGCCATTGATATTTCCGACATCCTGTTCAAAAGAATTCTTGCCGTTGTCATGCTGCTTGTTCTCGGATTTATCCTCTGGCACCCTCGTCAGGGTAGTGATGGCAACCCGGGTAGTTTAGGACGTAAGCATCTCATTACTACAATGATAGCCTTCTTCTTTATCGGGATCTATGGCGGGTTTATACAGGTTGGTGTTGGTTTTATAATAATTGCCGCTCTAACCATGATTACGAGATTAAATCTTGTGGAGGCTAACAGCCACAAGGTATTTATTGTGGGCGTTTATATGGTCTTTTCATTAATTGTGTTTGCCTTCAATGATAAAGTGTGTTGGGACATTGGATTATGCCTGGCTGCCGGGATGGGCCTTGGGGGTTGGATCGGCAGTCATTGGGCAGTTGATAAAGGTGAACGCTGGATAAGATGGGCGATTACAATCTGTGTCGTAGCAATGGTGATAAAACTTATTGTCTGATTCCATAGAACAACGAAAGACATATTTAACGCTCCCCGGACAAACAGCGCCGAGGGCGAGTAAAAAGCACGAATTGACACTAAGGTTAAAGGCGAAAGAAGAAAAGGAAGAGGCAGAAGGGACTCACCGCAACCTGCGAAAATGTAAAGCCTCGCGATAGATCGCTATTTACCCATTTTGCCAGTGCTGCCATTTTTCCTAAATGGTTAGCTATTCGGCCATTTTGGCCAAATGCCTGCAAAGCGTCTCACCACTCGTATAACTTTTAGCCTGTCTAATTTTTTGTCATTAGATATTAGCCATTTGCCATTCGTGTCAATTCGTGTCTAAATTCTTCAATTCCTAATTCCCTTAATCCCTAAAATCTGCGTTATATCCGCGTCCCATTATCTCTCCGTCTTTCACTCTTGACTCAATGCCAGAAAGGAGTAGAATCACCATTACTCTCATGTAAAT
>CAXGMX010000025.1:0-14224 GCA_964010955.1 uncultured bacterium | reverse complement strand
GAATCAATTGAACGGGAGCTAGATGCATGGTTGAAGGAGTTGCGTTCTCAAAATAAAGATTTTGAGGCACAGCGCCTGGAGGCAAGGACACGTTACGACATGGAGATGTTGTCAGAGATAGGTTACTGTCATGGTATTGAAAACTATTCCCGGCATATCAGTGGGAGGGCGCCCGGGGATCGGCCATACTCATTGATTGATTATTTTCCGGATGATTTCTTCATGATTGTTGATGAGTCTCATGTAGCAGTTCCTCAGATTCGCGGTATGTATGCGGGAGACAGGTCACGGAAGGAAACCCTCGTGAAATATGGTTTCAGGCTTCCTTCGGCGCTGGATAACAGGCCCTTGCGTTTTGACGAATGGGAATCAATGGTTGATCAGGTGTTATTTGTTTCGGCAACACCATCGGAATATGAGATGGACAAGCGCAATGGTAAGGTAGTTGAGCAGATAATAAGGCCGACAGGGCTTGTTGATCCAATAGTGAGGATAATGCCTGCTAAAACTCAAGTTAAAGACCTGCTTCAACAGATCAGGAAGAGGGTCGACAAGAAAGAACGTGTACTTGTAACTACACTGACCAAGCGGCTTGCGGAAGATTTGAGTGAATACATAAAAGAAGAAGGCCTAAGAGGAATGTATTTGCATTCAGAATTTAACGCTATTGAGCGGGTAGAGATACTTAAAGACCTAAGGCTTGGAAAGTTTGACGTAGTTGTAGGCGTAAACCTGTTGAGGGAAGGGCTTGATCTGCCGGAGGTATCATTGGTAGCAATACTTGATGCTGACAAGGAGGGATTCCTTCGTTCTGAGACATCCCTCATACAAACGATTGGACGGACTGCAAGAAACGTAAACGCAGAGGTTATATTATATGCTGATGAGGTTACGCAGTCTATGCAGAAGGCGATGGATGAAACTCAGAGAAGGCGCAGGATTCAGCTTGAACATAATAAACAGAATAATATAACACCACAGACTATCCGTAAGGGAATAAGAAAAAGTATTGAAGATGAAAGTGTTTCAAAAAAGATTGCAAGGCAGATGGTTAAAGAAGATGAGGCTGAATACGTAACTCAGGAATATATAAGAGAGCTTGAAGAAGAAATGCTTCAGGCAGCCAGCGATCTCAACTTTGAAAAGGCAGCAGAAATACGTGACAGGGTCATCAGATTGCAATCAGAGACAGAGGTAGAACATGCAGGTAGAGCTTGATCTTGAAAAAATAAGAGACATCGTTCAATTGGCTATTAAGGAAGATATCGGAGACGGAGATATTACCTCTAAGATATTCATTCCCGATGGTTCCGAATCAGAAGGGATGTTAGTAGCGAAGGAAGCCGGTATTGTTGCAGGTCTGCCGGTTGCCGGGTATGTCCTGTCACAAATAGATGAGAATCTGATTTTCACTTCAAATATTGAAGACGGTTCAATGGCCAGGAAAGGTACAATATTAGGCAGTGTTAAGGGTTTAACCTTATCATTGTTGTCGGCAGAAAGGATGGTGTTGAATTTCCTGCAGAGACTTTCCGGTATTGCGACCTCCACAAACATGTTTGCGGAAAGAATCAAGGGATATAGGACACAGATAATGGATACGCGTAAAACCGCACCGGGTTGGCGTTACCTCGAAAAATATGCCGTGAGGGCTGGAGGAGGGATAAATCATCGTATGGGATTGTACGATCAGATTCTGATAAAGGATAACCATCTAAAGGCGATGGGAACAGAGAAAGAAAATGATACTATCAGCATGCTTGTAAAAAAGGCCAGGGAGCAAATAAAAAATGGAACACTCATAGAAGTCGAGGTGGAAGATTTATGCCAGATCAGGGAAGTGATGGATGCTGGTGTTGACATAATCTTGTTTGACAATATGGAGCCATCAAAGATAAGAGAAGCCGTAGAAATGGTTAAGGAGTTTGAAAATAGTCGTGATGCAGGAAACGGCAGGGCTATATTAACAGAAGCCTCAGGCAATATTACCATTGAAAATGTTGAAGAATATGCGGATGCCGGAGTGGACAGAATTTCGGTTGGCGCAATAACTCACTCGGCCAGGGTGTTGGACATATCTTTTGATATAAGCTAAAGATCACAAATTCGAGTTCAAACGTGTAACTTCCATTAGTGGAATCGGGGGGATGATGTTAAAAGGATTAAAAAGATCTCCTTTAAAACCTGTGTCTAATCGCTTCTCTGTAATCCGGATCATACACACAGACTAATAATCTACCCACCCCGCAATTCTGCTATATTTTCTTGTTGCAAAAAATAAACGTTGGTAAAATGTCGGTTGAAAAGTGAGTATTTAAGACGTTAATACAGGCTTGACCGCCATATCATATTTATGTATATTTCCTGAGCTTATTTACAATATTTGTGATGCTTTGTTAAGAAAATACGTTTCCATTTGGGAAGTATATTGGAATGCCTTTAGGAATATGTATAACAGAAGGGATTCTCTTCTTTATATGTTTGTATGTGAGCGTTATATTGCCTCAGTCAAAATGGAAAGAGATTCATGCCAAACAAAATGAAAAAGACAAACTGCTGTGGATTATGAAAAAAATATAGATGGAAATCTTTGGATTACTTATATCCACTATCTTATTAAGACCGTATGTCTTTGTATGGTTGGGATTGTATTTCATTGCCGGTGGTTTACAGCTTGGGATGAAGAGGATAATAGTCTTTACCATCCTGGCTTATGTTATTGCCTTCATTTCTGAGTATAGCTCTACCCGTATTGGAGTGCCTTATGGTTATTACTTTTATACCGGTGAAACACATGGGAAAGAGTTATTCATTTCAAATGTCCCGTTTATGGACTCCATTTCATATTCTTTCCTGGGATATTTCAGCTATTCCCTCGCCCTGTTAATGTTTTCTCCTGTCACCAGGAAAGGGTGGAGATTTGAACTGCAAAATCCTCCCTGGTACTCTAAAAAGGTACTCTTTCTTTCTGCAATATTTTTTGTACTCCAGGATGTGTTAATAGACCCTGTGTCCCTCATGGGTTCTAAATGGTTCCTCGGACAAATATATTACTATCCTGAAGAAGGCGTATACTTTGGTGTGCCTTTGTCTAATTTCCTGGGATGGTTTCTGGTAGGGCTTGCAATTATATACTGCTTCCAGAAGTTAGACAGGAAGATGGGGTGGTCTGCAGAATATGCCGGGAATGCCCTTATGGGGCCGGCATTTACTTTATAAATATGATCTTTATTCTGTCAGTAACATTTTATATCGGTGAGTATCTTTTAGGAATGATAAGCCTTTCCATTTTCAGCATACTGGTTTATCTAACTATACTGAAAGTCCGTCGAGTGCTTTCAATGAGAACAGACACATAGGTCCTCCCTAGTGGTGTTACTTCCAGTAAACCCTGATTTTTCTAATAGTGACTAGGTAAAGTATAATCTCTTTTCGCTTCCTGATTGCTGCAATCAATTTTGTGTGACAATGTGTCGGCAGAAGATTTAGTTGGCCATTTGGCAATTGACATTTTGTCAAATGCTGACAATTTCAGGCCGGAAGCAACAGTATAAGATAAATTTGTATTTTATGTACTCTATTGATTTTCAGGCACTTACAGAAAGCGGTATAATGGCTCTGGCCTCCCCGATAATTTGGCATTATACTTGCGAAAAAGAAAATACTTATTAAAATAAGGGTTTAAGGTATATGAAGATAAAGATTACAACAAAAGAATTAACGTCTGATTTTGCTAAAGAGGTTGAAGAAAGAAGTGGAATAGATGTAAAGAAATGCTATCAATGCGGTAAATGTACGGCAGGATGCCCGGTAGCTTACGAGATGGATTACATGCCGAATCAAATAATTAGATTCGTACAGCTCGGCCTGAAACGCGAAGCCCTGACTTCAAGAACTATATGGCTGTGTGCTTCCTGTATAACATGTACAACAAGATGTCCAAGAGAGGTTAAGATAGCTGAATTAATGGACGTCTTGAGAGAAATGTCACTTGAAGAAGGCCTGGCCAACCCGCTGGAAAAAATATTACAACATTTCACCAAGCATTTCTTAACTCCGTTAAGAAACACGGCCGTATCTCTGAATTATGGATGCTGAATGAATACAAGATGAAGAGGCCTAAAACCGCATTACAGGATTTAATAGTCGGTCCTCAAATGTTAAGCAAAGGAAAGTTGTCATTCCTGCCCCATGACATTAAAGGTAAGGATGCAATCAAACGAATATTCGAAAAATGCAAATAGAGGAAAAAACAAGAATCGGTTATTATCCGGGCTGTGCAATCACGATGGGTTCAAGTTCAGAGGAATACGGCACCTCTGTATTAAGGGTGTCCGAAGCAATAGGACCTGAACTGGAAGAAATCCATGATTGGAACTGCTGTGGCGCATCTTCGGCTCACGCAACAAACCATAAACTCTCAACCGCCTTGTCTGTCAGAAACATCAGTCTTGCAGAAAAATATGGTTTTAAAGAAATACTTGCACCCTGTCCCATGTGTTCTCAAAGGTTGATTATTTCTCAAAAAGATGTTGCGGACGATGAAAAACTGAAAAAGGATGTCGAGAACGCGATAGAAATGCCCTGTAATGGTGATGTGAAGATATTAAATTATCTTGAACTAATCAAGAATTATTGCATGGATGAAATAGCCGAGAAGAAAAAGAAGACTCCCAAGGATCTGAAGATCGCCAGCTATTACGGATGTCTTCTGGTAAGACCTCCAAAGGTACTTAATTTTGATGATCCTGAAAATCCCAAGTCTATGGATGAGATTGTAGAGGCAATAGGAGCCATACCGGTAGACTGGGAATTTAAAACAAATTGTTGCGGTGGTGGGTTTACACTCAGCCGAACAGACGTAGTCTTAAAGCTGACTAATGACATTTTAGAGTGCGCTGTAGACGCGGGCGCAGATGCAATAGCTGTAGCTTGCCCGATGTGCCATGCAAACCTGGATATGAGGCAAAAGAAAATAGCAAAAGAATATAATCGCAAATTCAATATACCTATCGTGTATATATCAGAACTCATTGGACTTGCTCTGGATTTAGGGCCAATAAGTCTTGGTATGAATAAACACTTTATAGATACGGAATCAGTCGTTAATGCATTTGCATAAATTAATGAAATCTTGCAGGGACGTATGTGTTATTGATAATTTTTTACTGAGGAGTTTGTAAGTGAGTAAGAAAATTGGTGTATTTGTCTGTCATTGTGGTACGAATATCTCTGCTACAGTTGACGTTGAGAAAGTAGCGGAAGAGGCCAGAAAGAAAAACCCGGGTGTTTCATATACAACTACTTATAAGTATATGTGTTCAGACCCCGGCCAGAAACTCTTGAGAGACAAAATCAAGGAAGAGGGGTTGGACGGTGTAGTCGTCGCCGCATGTTCCCCAAAGATGCACGAACATACATTCCGTAATGCCGCTATAAAGACGGGCCTGAACCCATATCATGTAGAAATCTCAAATCTAAGGGAACAGTGTTCGTGGGTCCATCCGGATAAACCCACAGGAACTGAAAAGTCTATCGATCTCGTAAGAATGATGACCGAGAAGACTAGAAAAGATAAATCATTAACTGCAATAAAGGTTCCCGTAACAAAGCGCGCTCTCGTCATCGGTGGTGGTATTGCCGGAATACAGGCAGCCCTGGATATTGCTGATGCCGGACACAAAGTAATTATGGTTGAGCGGGAGGCATCAATCGGCGGCCACATGGCTCAACTGTCTGAAACTTTCCCTACCCTCGACTGTTCACAGTGTATCATGACACCGAAGATGGTAGAGCTCGCACAACATGACAACATAAAGTTGTACACATGGTCTGAGATAGAAGCGGTCGATGGCTATATTGGTAACTTTGATATCAAGATCGTAAAAAAGCAAGATCGGTTGACCTGGACCTTTGTACGGGATGCAGTTCATGCTGGCAGGTATGCCCGTGCAAAAAAATAAAGAGTGAATTTGATATGAAACTTGGAAACAGAACTGCCATTTATATTCCGTTTCCGCAGGCAATCCCCAGCAAGCCTGTAATCGACAGGGAAAACTGCATATTATTCAAAGACGCACGCAAGAAAAATATTAAACCAAATGACTCCAAGGTATGCCGAAAGTGTATAGACGCATGTCCTATAGCACCGGTTAAGGCCATCGACTACAACCAGGAAGATGAAATCGTTGAAGAGAAAGTCGGCGCAATAGTTGTTGCCACGGGTTTTAAAGAGCTTGATGATACGAGTATGTATGGCGAATATGGCGGCGGTAAATACAAAGATGTAATAACCGGTTTGCAATTTGAACGCCTCGCAAGTGCATCCGGCCCTACGGAAGGCATGATTAAAAGACCTTCTGACGGCAAAGAGCCGGAAATAGTTGTATTTATTCAATGTGTTGGTTCAAGAGACCCTGCAAAAGGGTGTTCATATTGTTCAAAGACATGTTGTATGTATACGGCCAAGCATACGATGCTATATAAACACAAAGTACATGACGGGCACGCATTCGTCTTCTATATAGATATCAGATGCGCAGGGAAGGACTATGAAGAGTTCTCACAAAGGGCGATAGAAGAAGAAGGAGCCACCTATCTCAGAGGCCGTGTCTCAAGGATTTATAAGAAAGGTGATAAACTTGTTGTACTCGGAGCAGATACATTAACCGGTTCTGTAGTCGAGATTGAGGCAGACATGGTCGTACTCGCGTCTGCAATGAAGGCACAGGATGATGCTGAGAAATTCGCACAGAAACTGAGCATACAGTATAACAAAGATAAATTTTTCTCAGAGATGCACCCGAAGCTGAAACCGGTAGAGAGCAGCAGTGCCGCAATCCTTCTTGCAGGAACATGTCAGGGACCTAAAGACATACCTGAAACCGTCGCGCAGGCAGGCGCCGCGGCAAGTAAGGTACTTGCACTGCTTTCGTCTGATGAGCTGGAACGTGAACCTGTTGTAGCTAAAGTAGACAGACTTCCTCCACCAGTATTTTCAACCTGTATCGGATGCTTCTACTGTCAAAGGGTATGTCCGTATGGCGCCATTGAGGAGGAAGATATCAAGGCCAGAGACGGCAGTGTAATAAAGACCGTTGCCAGGGTAAATGAGGGTCTCTGTCAGGGATGCGGTTTGTGCGCGGCAACATGCAGGTCCAAGAGCGTGGAGTTGGCCGGCTTTAACGACGAACAAGTCTACGCGGAGATTAATTCCGTAGAATTTAACTAAAAGTAAGTTGATAGAATAATGTCAGAAACTAAATTTGAACCCAGAATAGTCGCCTTTCTCTGTAACTGGTGTACCTATGCCGGAGCAGACCTTGCGGGAACAGGGAGAAAAGAGTACCAGGCAAATGTACGCATCATTAAACTCCCATGCACCGGAGGAATAGACCCTCTATTTTTGATAAAGGCATTTGAACGTGGAGCCGATGGGATTCTGGTTTCAGGATGTCATCCCGGAGACTGCCACTACAACTCGGGCAATTACCACGCTAGACGCAGGTGGAATGTCTTCCGGCCACTCCTTGAGTTCTGTGGTATTAATCCTGAAAGAATTCAGTTCTCATGGATATCTGCCGCAGAAGGCGGAAAATGGGTAGAAACAATAAACAGCGTAGTTGATGCCGTCAGAGCACTGGGACCATTTGAAGGATATCAGAAGCTTAATACAATGGGCCCTGAAATTTCCGGTGAATCAACTGCCGCATCCAGTGAAACAGGTTGATTTAATTAGTAATGGTATGACAGGTTTACAAACCTGCATTTTATATATGGAGATTAACTGAATGATTGAGGAGCTAAGAAAAAAGGCAGAAGAACTCCTAAGGAGTGACACGGTAAAAGTTGTCTTTGGGTACGGAGAGGGAAGCACACCGGAAAGGACAAGGCCGGTATTTATTACTAAACCCGAAGACGTAAACAAATTAACGTGGAATAAGTACTGCGTCTATAACCTCACAACCTACCTCAAGAGACAGGAAACCAGGAAACTCGGAAAACCGGCAATAATAGTTAAGGGATGTGACGCAAAGACTATTATTGTTCTCTTAAAAGAGTGCCAGATAAAACGTGAAGACGTGTATGTTCTGGGCGTTACATGTGATGGCGTAGGAGAACCGCTGGCAACTAAATGTAAGGCATGTGATGTCAATACGCCAAGGATATACGATGATCTGGTTGGTGAGAAGATAGAAAACAAGGAGATCCCGTTTGATGAGAGATACGCGGAACTGGATGAATATGAAAAGTTGTCTGAAAAGGAAAAATGGGATTTCTGGCAGAAACAGTTTGCAAAATGCATCAAGTGCTACGCCTGCAGCAGTATCTGTCCTCTCTGTTTTTGTGATAGATGTATTGTTGACAAAAACCAGCCCCAATGGATAGACCCAAGCGCACATCCACGCGGTAATCTCTCATGGAACGTCACAAGGGCTTATCATTTAGCCGGCAGATGTATAAACTGTGAAGAGTGTCAAAGGGTATGTCCTGTAGACATTCCTCTCAATCTTCTGAATAAGAAACTGGCCAAGGAGACGGAAAAGAATTTTAAATACCGATCCGGTTACAATATAGATGACGAACTCGCAATGTCTACCTATAAAGAAGAGGACAACCAGGACTTCTTCAAATAAAACAATTACCCTGAAATTCAATCATTTGTTTTCAATATAAATTGTGGAAAAACTCTTAAATAAGAATAGTTTTGATTCTTTAATAACAGGTTTAAAAAACAAGGCTACAAGACGATTGCTCCTAAAAAGGATAATAAACTTGTCACGCTGGAAGAAATCCAGGATGCAAATGAAATTTCCATCGACCATGTTATTACCAATAACTCTATAAAAGAGTTTTTCTTCCCAAAAACGGAAAAGATCCTCTCTTATACAATTGACAAAAATAAGGTTGAGATGGAAGAGCCTGAAGGTTTTGCAATCAAGTCTGTTATCTTTGGATCAAGACCCTGTGACGCTTTCAGTCTGCCTGTTATGGATAAGGTTTTCAACTGGGACTGTAGTGATAAATTCTGGGTTGAGAGAAGGGAAGCCATTACTATAGTAACGGTTGCGTGTGATAAAAGCGATAGTTACTGTTTCTGCACATCTGTAGGTCTGGCCCCGGATGCAAAGCAAGGCAGTGATGTACTGCTTACCAAAATCTCCAATGATGAATATTTAGTTGAAACCGTAACCGAAAAGGGTGAGAACCTTGTAAAGGAACTGGAATCTGTTTTTTCAGACCCGCCTTCAGGCACACCGGACCGACAGGTTGCAACAGTCGAAAAGAAATTTGAGATCGATAAAGTAAAACCATGGCTTGATGATAATTTTCAACACAATGTATGGGATGAATTTTCTTATAAATGTATAGGCTGTGGAGCATGCACATTTGTATGCCCTACATGTCACTGCTTCGATATTGTTGATGAATGTACGATGACCAAAGGTGACCGGGTCAAAAACTGGGATGGATGCCAGTTTACAATGTTTACCATGCATACATCCGGACACAATCCAAGATCCACACAAGGTATGCGATGGAGACAGAGGATCATGCATAAATTTAAATATTATGTAGAAAAGTTTGACAGCACTCTCTGTGTTGGTTGCGGAAGATGTTCACGGGTTTGCCCTGCAGACATGAATATATCTGAAATGCTTGAAATAATTGCCACAGAAGAAAACCAACCAGTAAGTAAGGAATAAAGATGGATAATATATACAGACCATATCTTATGACTATCAGCGATATGACAGATGAAGCGCCTGGCGTAAGGACATTCCGGCTCAACTTCTCAAACGAAGAAGAAGGCAATAAATTTCAATTCCAGACAGGGCAGTTCGGACTGTATTCGGTGTTTGGTGCCGGTGAAAGTACCTTCTGCATCGCTTCATCACCTACAAAGAAGGACTACATCGAATGTACCTTCAGGCAGGCTGGCAGGGTAACCAATGCACTGAGAGAGCTGAATATTGGCGATACTTTAGGGTTCAGGGGGCCATACGGAAATATGTTTCCCATAGAAAAATGGGAAGGCAAAAATCTTGTGTTTGTTGCAGGCGGTATTGCATTACCTCCATTAAGATCAGTAATCTGGAATTGCCTCGACCTTCGTGATAAATATAAAAATGTTACTATTATATACGGAGCCAAAACCGTTGCAGACCTGGTATACAAGGACGAACTCAAGGAATGGAATGCAAGAGATGACGTTAACCTGGTAACTACAGTTGACCCTGGAGGAGAAACACCGGATTGGGCAGGCAAGGTGGGCTTTGTACCGACCGTTGTAGAAGAAACAGCGCCCGATAGCAATGATACAATCGCTATAGTATGCGGACCTCCCATAATGATTAAGTTCACACTGCCTGTACTTGAGAAACTCGGCTTCAAGCAGGATAAAGTATACACTACTCTTGAGAACAGGATGAAATGCGGATTGGGGAAATGCGGTAGATGTAATATTGGCTGTACTTATGTTTGTAAAGAAGGCCCTGTCTTTACGGCTGAAGAAATAAGCAAGATGCCCGATGAATTCTGAAGAAGTAACAATCATATCAATAGCAGGAAAGCAGAACGCAGGCAAGACAACACTCATCAGAACACTCATTCCAAAGTTAAAAGAACGTGGACACAGAGTAGGAACCCTCAAATACAACATCAAAGAGTTTAAGATAGATCACGAAGGCAAGGATACATACAAGTATTATCACTCAGGAGCAGATTCAATCGCCCTTACATCACAAGACGAGATCGCCGTCATTAAGAGGGTGACAGACCCACCCGGGATAAGTGAAATTATCACAAAATATCTTAATGATGTGAATATTGTGCTTGTAGAAGGGTACAGAGGAGAGGATTATCCCCGAATCAAGTTTGTAGATTCAAAAGAAACAAAAACAGACAGGAACGATCCGGACAACGAGCTAATACTTATAAAGGAAAACCTGGAAACGAAACGCTTCTCAACAGAAGACACAAATAAGGCCCTGGATTTTATAGAAAATATTATCCATCTTAAAAGGAAGAAATAGATGATAATATGACACAGCCTTATTGTTCTCCGGAAAAAATCTTTAAACCTTTACATAATGCTCTGATCTTGCACAGGCACCGCAATCCGGACAGCCATCAGTAAAACAATCAGGAGTAAATACCTGCTCAAAAGATTTCTTTCTCTCGCTTTGCAGGAATTCCTTTATAGTACCACTACTGACATGATCCCATGGAAGAACTTCATCTTCACCTCTTTCTCTGTACAAGTAAGGCTTTTCATTAAGTCCTGTTTTTTCAAATGCACTTACCCATTTATCATAATCAAAGAAGTCGTCCCATGCGTCGAACCTGCAGCCATCCTGCCAGGCCTGAAGGATCACTTTTCCCAGCCTTCTGTCACCACGTGCAAATACTCCTTCCAGTACACTCCTCTCCGGCTTGTTAAATTTGATGCGAATTCTCCTATGCCTGATCTTGCTTATTATCATGCGCCTTATATCCTTTATTCTTTCCAATGAAACCATTGGCTCCCATTGAAAAGGGGTATGTGCCTTGGGCACGAAAGGAGATACTGTTATATTCACATTTCCAACCGAACCCTTAACCTCTTTCCTGAGACCTGAAACCCTGTAAGCCAGGTTCGCTATCTCTTCAACGTCCTCGTCTGTCTCTGTGGGAAGCCCAACCATAAAGTACAATTTGACCAGGTTCCATCCCTCTTTATAAGCCTCTCTGACTCCTGCAAAGAGATCCTCGTTTGATATGTTCTTGTTGATTACCTTTCTGAGCCTTGTCGATGCAGCCTCAGGAGCAAATGTCAAACCGGATTTTCGTACGGTATTTAGATAAGAAGGCAACTCAGTTAACTCATCAGAAACCCTCAGGGAAGGAAATGATATGTTTACATTTTTCGGGCTAAAGACCTCACCCATGCGTGTCATCAGGTCTTTGAGATGCGGATAGTCACTTATTGACAATGCCCCAAGTGATATTTCGTCATGCCCTGTATTACGATAACAATCTCCGGACATATTCAGGATGTTATCTACAGAACGTATCCTGTTTGGCCGTTTTGTCATCCCTGCCTGACAAAATCTGCACCCTTGTGTGCAACCCCGCATAACTTCAATGGATATGCGTTCAAAGATTGTTTTCACATATGGCACAATAGGGCTTTCAGGAAAATACGCCTTCCCAAGATTGCTGATTGATGCCCCACGCACGACAGGCGGAACACCGGGCAGTTTTGGTTCTATCTTGTTTATAACGCCATTAGAATCGTAAGATACTTCATAAAGAGAAGGAGCATAAAGATTCTTCATCTCTTTAACAAGTGAAAGAATCTTCTCTTCTCTTGAGAAATTTCCCGAATGTTTCAGGGCTTTAAAACATTCGATAAATTGAGGCAGCTTCTCCTCTCCATCACCCAGAAAGAATATATCAATAAAATCAGAAATTGGTTCAGGAGTAAGAGCCAGAGGCCCGCCTGCAATGACTAAAGGGTCTTTTTCTGTCCTTTCCTCCCTTTTGAGCGGTATCTTTGCAAGATCCAGCATATTAAGCACATTTGTATATGACATCTCATATTGAAGCGAAAAACCGATAATGTCGAACTCCCCCAAAGGCCTGAATGACTCCAGGGAATATAATGGTATATCGTGTTTCCTCAATGCGGCTTCCATGTCATACCATGGCGCGAATACTCTTTCACAAGCTGTGTCTTTGCGCTCGTTCAAGAGACCGTATAGGATCTGCATGCCCTGATGAGACATCCCGATTGCATAGGTATCCGGGAAGGCCAGTGCAAATGTAACATCTATACTGCTATCTTCCTTTTTGACGGAATTCCATTCACCTCCTATATATTGTCCCGGTGTTTCTACAAAAGGTAAAATTTTGTTTTCAACATAACTACGGAAATTATTCATAAAACTCCTCACCCGCCAAAGCTATTCTACTTCTCATTCTAACATTAAACATAAGCGATAATGCTATAAAGGATGATATCAGAGATGATCCTCCATAACTGATAAATGGTAATGTTAAACCGGTAATAGGAGCAAGTCCTATTGTCATGGCAACATTTATAAGAATTTGAGAGGCAAACATTGCCGTAAAGCCTGTTACAATCAACCTGCCATAAGCATCCCTGGTATTCACGGCAATACCGATGCTGCATGCAAGAAAAACCACATACAGGCACAGGATTGCACAGCCTCTATAGAATCCCCATTCTTCAGCTATAACAGAGAAAATAAAATCTGTATGTCCCTGCGGAAGGAAATTAAGCTGGCTTTGTATGCCGCTGCCCCACCCGCTTCCGAAGCTGCCGCCGGAACCAACCGCTATTAATGACTGCATCCTGTGATAACCTTCCCCCCAACTGCTCACCGTATCAGGCCAGAGGAAGCTCACTACTCTCACCTTCTGATAACCCTTAAGCATAAAAAACCACAAAAGGGGTATTGAGGCCAGGCCGAAAGCTATAAGTACAAAGATATATTTAATCCTGGTACCGGCTACAAACATAATTGCAAAAAAGATGGGCAACAATATTAAACCGGTGCTCAGATCCGGCTGTTTAATAATGAACGCCATTGGCAGAAGTGTCAAGACCAGTGGGAAGACAACACCACTGAATCCGGAAATATTCCTTTTGTCCATAAAATACCTTGAAAGTGTCAGAACAAGGGCAATTTTCATAATCTCAGAAGGCTGTATAGAGATAGACCCTACCATTAACCACCTCTGCGCCCCGTATACAGTCTTTGCCAAATAACAAAACTAACAACAAACATAAGAGGGTTATAAAATAAAATATATACGAAATCTTGCCAACAGAAAAATAATCAAACATCAGTAAACCGGAAAAAACACCCACCCCAATGCCTATCCAGACCAGTTGTTTAAAGGCATAGGCCTCTGATGAAGCGCTCCACACAAAGAAAAAGCTTATAACCAGGAATAAACTAACTACCAGAAACAGCAGCCAATCAAAATTTCGCAAACTAACTATCATATGCTATTACCTTGTAAGAATTTAAAAGTGACTACCCGCCCGCCGGTCTGTTAGGCGGGAAGTTTAAAGTGAGCTCCTGCCTGCCGGTAGGCAAGGAAAGTGTAAAGCGACTAAAGCCCAAGTTGTGTCAAAAGGTCTTTAACTACCGGACCCGCCACTTCAGCACCATGGCCTGTTGTATGCTCTATTACAACGGTAAAACAATAC
>CAXGMX010000024.1:0-14425 GCA_964010955.1 uncultured bacterium | reverse complement strand
CCATTCAATCCTTCGCGCATCAATATCTACGAATCCAAGGTGTTTGCAACTTTCTTCCTTAACGTGTGCAAAAACAAATCCATCCTGCTTTATTTCTACAGGAGCATGTTTAATAAATCTACTTGCAATAATACATCCGGTTACCCGATGATCCACAAAATCAAGGTTTAGATGAGTTCTGGGATCAATAAAACCAGACAAGGACCATATCTTACCCGCTCTGACAACACCGTGCTTTACCTCGGAGGAATCTAACACATAACCTTTGTCATCAACGTTTGACGCCTCCACTACATGTCTAATGTTCAAGAAATCTCCTTTTCCTTTACACCATAAAATAAAGCTGTGTCAGCGCTAATTCTTTTGCCGGCTCACAAGTAGCAATATTTCCATCAATCTTTACCTGATATGTTTCAGGATCAATCTCTATTTTTGGAGCTACATCATTTCTTACCATATGGGCTTTTGTTAACCCTCTACAATTCTCAACTGCAACGTATCCACCCTGCATACCAATTTTCTCAGGAACACCTAGTTCCACAGCTGTTTTTGAAAGTAAAGTCAGCTTTGTCTCATGCATCGCGCCTCCGAAAGCCCCAAACATCGGACGATAAATGACTGGCTCCGGTGTTGGAATGGAGGCATTTGAATCTCCCATTAAGGCCCAATTCACGAACCCACCCTTAATCACCATCTTTGGCTTTGCCCCAAAAAAGGCAATAGGCCAAAGAACAATATCAGCCATCTTTCCGGTTTCTATCGATCCTAAAATATGTGCAAAACCTTCCGTAATTGCATGATTCAAGTTACATTTGGCTAATGTAACGAAGAACCTGAAGTTGTCATTCCCGGTTCATCCTCTTCTAACTTCCCCTTTGTCTTTTTCATCTTATCGGCAGTTTGCATAGCCTTAATGAAATTTCTCCAACTCTTCCCATTGCCTGAGAATCTGAGCTATACATGCTCAATATCCCAAGATCATGAAGCACATCCTCTGCGGCTATTGTCTCTGCACGAATACGACTTTCTGCAAAGGACACATCCTCCGGAATTGAAGGGTTAAGATGATGGCAGACCATTAACATATCGAGATGTTCATCCAGTGTGTTTACTGTGTAAGGTCTTGTTGGATTTGTTGATGATGGCAGTACATTCTTTTCGCCAGCCAGGCGCATAATATCTGGAGCATGTCCTCCGCCCGCACCCTCAGTATGATAAGTATGAACTGTTCTACCATCGATGGCTTTAGATGAATCCTCCACAAATCCTGCTTCATTCAATGTGTCAGTATGAATTGACACTTGAACATCATATTTATCGGCCACTGATAGACTCTGGTCTAATACCGCAGGTGTTGTACCCCAGTCTTCGTGATCTTTTAGTCCACAGGCACCTGCCTCTAATTGTTCAATTAACGGTTCTGGTACAGCACTGTTTCCCTTTCCTTTAAAACCCCAGTTAATGGGTAACCCTTCACAAGCCAGAATCATCTTCTGGATATTCCATGGGCCCGGCGTGCACGTTGTGGCCCTTGTTCCATCGGCTGGCCCTGTTCCGCCTCCTATGAATGTCGTTATCCCATTTGACAGGGCATCGTAAACCTGCTGTGGGCATATCATGTGAATGTGACTATCTATTCCACCTGCAGTTGCGATGAGATGCTCACCTGCAATTACTTCCGTTCCAGGCCCTATAATAAGGTCTGGGTGAACACCGCCCATAATATCCGGATTACCCGCCTTTCCTATACCTGTAATCTTACCATCTTTGACTCCAATATCTCCTATTACTACTCCCTGGACCGCGTCAATAATAATTGCGTTGGTTATAACAAGGTCTAATGCTCCATTCTTATTGGTTTGAGTACTTTGCCCCATCCCTTCCCGTATAGTTTTGCCTCCGCCAAAAACAACTTCCTCGCCCGGCACACGATAATCCTTTTCTATTTCACATACTAATTCAGTATCTGCCAACTTGAATTTATCACCTACCGAGGGTCCGTATAAATCCGCATATTGCTTTCTTGTTAAATCTGCCATAAGAAAAACCTCTTAATATTTCCTTTAGATAACCATGGATTCAAGCACCCTTGAAACCCAATTCTTTTGCTTTTTTCAATGCAGCTTCCAATGCACCCTTTTCAGAAGTACTTCCATTTACCAAACCGTTTAATCCCATGACCACTCTTTTGCCCCCCAGTTGAACCAACTCGACCATCTTCTCGTCGCCAGGCTCAAAGCGAATAGAGGTTCCTGCGGGTATATTTAACCTCATTCCAAATGACTTTCTTCTGTCAAAATCAAGCGCCTTGTTAGTCTCAAAAAAATAGAAAGTGAGAGCCTACCTGAATTGGACGATCTCCTGTATTTCTTACCGACATTCCAAGAGTAACCCGTCCAGCATTAATTTCTATTGGATCATGTCCGACAATATATTCAACAGTTTCACTCATATTTCCTCCACGTCAAAAACTTTATCTTGACCTGTCAATTTCCGGTATTTCTAAGGCTATTTTTAAATACAAAGTGATGAAGTTTAATTTATATAATAGGATCGTGGCAGGAGACTAGTTTTGTTCCATCAGGAAATGTACATTCTACCTGTACCAGATGAACCATCTCCGGCACACGGGGCATTACATCTTCTCTCTTTAGTACCTTTTTCCCTAATTGCATTAAATCAGCAACACTGTTACCATCCCTTGCTCCCTCAAGAATAGTCTCTGTAATCACCGCAATCGCTTCCGAATAGTTCAGCTTCAAGCCACGTGACATTCGCTTTCTGGCTAAATCTGCTACAGAATAAATAAGCATCTTATCAATCTCACGCGGTGATAACATCATTACAAAACAATCTCCCTTCTCAATTATTCCTTATAACAATTAATCGATTATCTCGGCAGATACCGGAATATTAATAATCGGTTGTATTTTACTATTAGTATATACTTTTAATATACCTTCTATTTCCCCAACCGGTGCGTTTCCATTTATCCTGGTAAGAATTCTAAGGGGTATGCTGGTTTTTTCAAGAATATTCTTTTGAGAAAAATCTGTGGAAGCTTCCCAAAAGTTTGAATGCAGGGTTACGTATTCTTCTTCACCGATATTCATTCGAGGGTCCGTTATGATTTCTGAAGTTAGAAAATCAGGTTGGACTTCAATTCTATCAATCCTGATATTTTCTTTTAACAAGGTAATAAATACCGATTTTACACATTTATTATCTTTCTTGATTACGCCAAAATATAAATGCGATGGGTATAGGCGAATATCTCCGAGTACCTCTCCAGAAAATGGAATAATCACCCGGTTTTGCCTCTCGCTATTTGTAAGTATTTGAATATTACCCGTCAGAACCCCAACCATAGCAGTATCTTTTAATGTCGCCACAACAACATGTTCGTTCACCTTTTCATCTTTCCTGTACTTAATACTAATATCAGAATTCGTTGATATCACATCTTTTATTTCTAATTTGAATCCAGGACGTGGTTTGACATCTATTTCCACCTCGGGTACTTTTTTACCCTTAGGAACACACCCAAAACTTATCTGCCGCGTATTTATTGTAATATCTTCGATTATCTCTCCTGACAGTTTGAGAGTGTAAACAGGGGTGTCCGGATCATTTGAATATATTTTTATGTTTTTGGATATGGCACCTGTATCAGGAATACCTTTAAGGATCGCAACAATACCCTCAGACATTCCCGGAAGCACTTTGGGTGAAGTTGCTTCAGATGCAATACAACCACACGAAGCCTTTATGTTTTCAATTATTAAATCTTCTGTTCCACGATTTTCAAGCATGAAGAAATGCTCCACATCTACATTTTTATAAACTTTACCAAAATTGTAGATTGGCTCTTCAAAGAAAATATCAGGTTGGCTTTCTACTAATGATTTTGAATTCTTTACTTGGGTTATAATTTTTTCTTCGTATTTTACATCATGGCTACTTATACCTGATCCACTTTCTTTTAATAAATGGTAGGATTGAAAATCATCAGAAAAAACACAACTGGAAATAAATGTACTAACCATCACTACGTACAAAATAGTATAGAACTTCATCAGATAGATTTGAATAATTCCTGGTTAATCTATTTCGGAGGAGCCCTCCTCACCAGTTCTAATATTAATAATACCATTAGTATCACAAACAAATACCAGTCCATCACCAAAAGAACCGGTTTGAGCCGACTGAACAATTACATTCACAAACTTATCAACATCCGCTTTTTCGGCAAGAATCTCAATCTTCATCTTCGGCAGGAGGTCTACTTTGTACTGTCCTCCTCTCCATTGTTGTGTAACACCTTTTTCCATTCCATGACCGTCTATCTGAGCTATCGTAATGCCAGGACAACCTGCTTCTTCCAAGGCACTTTTTACAAACGGAAGTCTTTCCGGACGGACAATAGCTTCGATTTTTTGAACTGGGGAGCTACCTTTCGGGATAAGCTTTATAGGCAGAGGTGTTTTTTCTTGTGGAATGCCAGCCACACCGCCTACCAAGGCTTTTGACGTAGAAACGAATGTATCGCCCGCTCGCCTAATTACAAAATCGGGATACGCTACATTGTTGTGCTCTCCGATATCAAGACCTTCTAATTCAGTACTGATATCAACGCGAATTCCAATTGTATATTTCAGCATAAGCCAGAAAATGCCTGAAAATAGAAAAGCAAACAAAGCAACAGCCCACACACCCATAAACTGTGCACCTAACAAAGAACCTCCTCCGCCAAAAAATAGTCCATTTCCAACGCTTTGAGGCAAATATTGTCCCTCCGCAAAGAGCCCCACACATAACGTACCAAAGATACCGTTAACCAGATGTACGGACAAAGCCCCTGCAGGGTCGTCTATCCTCATTCTATCAAAGAACATGACTGATAATACCACTAACCATCCTGCAATAAATCCTATAATGGCAGCGCTGGCAACACTCACAACTGCACAGGATGCGGTTATAGCAACAAGCCCACCCAAACAACCGTTAAGTGTCATTCCTAAACCGGGTTTTTTAAAATAATCCAGGATGCCATTGTAGCCCCCAGAATACCTGTACATGCTCCCATATTTGTAGTAAGAGCTATGTGTGCAATTAATCCCGGATTGGCAGACATTGTACTTCCAACATTAAAACCAAACCAGCCTATCCACAAGGCAAATACACCAATTAATGCCAAGGGCATGTTGTGTCCGGGGATTGTTGTAATGGAACCGTCCGGATTGTATTTCCCCATACGAGGTCCTAAAAGCAGAACACCGGATAATGCCGCCCATCCTCCAACTGAATGAACAACTGTTGATCCGGCAAAATCAAACATCCCTTTTGCAGCCAGCCACCCATTAGCCCAAACCCAATGTCCAACAACCGGATACACGAAGGCAACCATTAAGAATGAAAATATTATAAACGCACTGTATTTAATACGCTCCGCAACGGCACCAGAGATGATACTTGCGGCAACCATCGCAAATTTCATGTGAAAGAAAAATTTTGCCGCTAAAGGAATACCAACCCAACCAAGTGCCGAATATACTCCCTTATAATTATCTCCAGTCGAAGGGCTATTATCCCCTCCACTCATAAACATAACTCCTTTTAATCCAAAAAGGGGATTGCCATCACCAAACATAAGTCCAAAGCCGAAAAACCAGAATGCAATTGTTGCCACCGCAACAACTATAAAGTTCTTTGAAAGAACATTTACGCAATTCTTGGTACGGGTAAAACCGCTTTCTACACAAGCAAAACCCAACCCCATCAGGAAAATGAGTATTGCTGCAATGAGAACCCACAAGGTATCCGCAGTAATTTGTATTTCCATATTCCTATATGACCTCCTAAACCTTCAGGTCCGTAAATAGCAAAGAAAAATAATTTGCTTTACTCATGAAGTTATATCGTTATATGTTTTTGTACGTCCTCTAAAGGTACGTCTTTAGTACGTCCTTTGTCGATGATAGAACCCTTGGCCATGATGTAATAGTCATCAGCAACACGCCATGCAAATTCCAGGTATTGTTCCACCATCAAAATAGCTATATCTGACATTTTTTTTATGCGTTGAATAATATCTTCGATCTCCAAAATAATCGAGGGCTGAATCCCTTCTGTAGGTTCATCCAGTATTAAAAGTTTTGGGTCCAGGGCCAGGGCTCGTCCAATGGCCAGTTGCTGCTGTTGCCCTCCGCTCAGATCACCACCTCTTCTGTCCAGAAATTCTTTCAACACAGGAAATAATTCAAAGACTACATCAGGTATCTTACGAATATTATCTCTCCTGGCTTCTAATGCCACCAAAAGATTTTCTTGCACAGTAAGTTGAGGAAATATGTCACGTCCTTGAGGTACATATCCCATGCCTAATTTGGCCCTTTGAGCAGGTGATGTTTTAGTAACATCATTATCGTCTAAATAAATTTTCCCTTTACTGGCCGGAAGAAGCCCCATAACCCCCTTTAGCAACGTTGTCTTTCCCACACCATTTCGGCCAAGCAAGCAAGCAGTCTCTCCCGGCTTAACCTTCATACTTACATCAAAAAGGATATGACTTTGCCCATAAAAAACATTAAGATCTTCAACGTTTAACATAAACATTATCTATTTTCCCCTCCCTAAATACTTCTCTATGACCCGTTCGTCTTTTTGCACTTCATCCATTGTCCCTTCACATAAGACCATACCATCATGTAGGACAGTCACCTTTTGTGCTATTGATTTAATAAAATCCATATCGTGATCTATCACAAGGACAGTGTGCTTCTTGGAAATCGACAGAATGAGTTCTGCTGTGCTTTCTGTTTCGTTAACGGACATGCCGGCAGCAGGTTCGTCCAATAGTACTAATTCCGGGTCTTGAGCTACAACCATACCAATCTCAACCCGCTGCTTTTCTCCATGAGAAAGCGTACCCGCCATTACATCGGCCTTATCAACCAGCCCGACAGTTTCTAAAACTGAATATATTTTCTCGCGATCTTTCGAAGTTTCTCTCGTAAACAATGTGTAAAATACACCTTTTGTTTTTTTGCGCAAAGATAATTCAAAATTTTCAAACACTGTAAGATTTGAAAAAATAGAGGGATTCTGGAATTTTCTGCCGATTCCGGCTTTTACAATATCCTGTTCAAGCATTTTCGTAATGTTTGTATCGTTCTTTCCGAAGATCACTCGTCCTTTAGTAGCTCTTGTCTTACCACAAATCACATCCAGCATTGTCGTCTTTCCAGCCCCATTTGGGCCTATCATAGCACGAAGTTCACCATAATCCATATAGAAACTCAAATCCTTCAATGCCAGAAAACCATCGAAACTGACTGTCACACCCTCCACGTACAAAATCGTTTCTTTGCGCATAATTCACTCTCTTCAGTTAATCATCCTTCTTTAATCGATCTCTTCTCAGTTTTTGTTCTTTCCATAATGTTGGTTTTCTTTCGTTCAGTATGCTTTGGTTTTTTTGAATATAAATTCTTTATCTGACCTACGATCCCAATTGCTCCTTTGGGAAAAAGCACAACCACACAAAGAAACAATGCACCCAAAAAGTAAAGCCATATACCGGGATATAATTCACTAAATATAGTTTTTGCATAATTTACGATAAGTGCTCCTAATAAAGGACCTGCAAGAGTTCCTTTCCCGCCAACAGCGACCCATAACACCATCTCAATAGAAGGAACAACACCAACATTAGCAGGAGCTATAATTCCCACTTGTGGAACAAACAGCGCCCCACTGATACCAGCCATACCAGCAGCTACTGCAAAAATAAAAATTTTGAAATTTGCAACGTCATAGCCGGAAAACCGTACCCGGTTTTCATCGTCACGGATTGCCCTCAGTACCCTTCCAAGTTTAGAACGGGTTATCCAACGGCATATTAAGTAGACCCCAAACAATATAATTACTGATGCCATATAAAGACCAAATTCAGTTTTTGGCAAATCAGGCCCCCTGAGTGGAAATCCAAAAATAGTTCTGAAATCATTTAGCCCGTTTGTTCCACCCGTATAAGGTTGATTGCCAACCAGCGTAATAGCAAGTACGAGGGCCAGCGCCTGACTTACAATAGCGAAATATACACCCCTGACACGGCTTCTAAATAGAAGGTATCCGAATCCTGCTGCAAGCGCCATTGGAACGAGGATAACACATGGTATAGCTACCCATGCATAATTAAACGGTTTCCAGAACCAGGGAAGTTCTGTAATTTGATTCCACACCATAAAGTCAGGTAACACACTTCCGTAATGGCCTGAAACACCTACCTTAAGCAACAGGTACATGGCCATACAATATCCACCAAGTCCAAAATATACACCCTGCCCAAGACTTAAGATACCCGTATATCCCCAGGCAAGGTTTAATCCCATAGCCAGGATAGCAAATGCCAAAAACTTCCCTAACAGGTTTATACGAAATTCGCTTACCCGAAACCATGAATCTTCACCAGGAAGTTTATTAAGCAGAGGGATTACTATCAGGAATATAAAGAGTACAATCCCTGTTATAATCCATTCGTTTATGCCGCCAACCTTTTTATTATTCATATTACATTTTTCCACAAATGTTCATATCCTCAATTACCCAAATCTTTTATTGAAAAAAGCATGTGGACATAAACCAATCTTCACTACTGCGATTCAAGCCTCACGTCTTCACGCCCCTTTGATGCTGATAATCCCGTTGGTCTAAAACGCAAAAATATAATAACAGCGATAAACGCCAAAGCCTTGCCTTTATTTGCCGTTGTAAAAAATTCAAGTATCGCATTGGTTTCACCCAAACCAAATGCTCCTGCTATAGTACCAACAATTTTACCAACACCACCCAGCACTACTACCATGAAACAATCTACAATATAATTCTGGCCGGTAGTGGGACCTACAGAACTTAATAAACTCATATTACAACCAGCAAGGCCTGCCAACCCTGAACCCAGCGCAAACGTAAAGGCATTTACTCTCTGGGTGGAAATACCCAAACAATCTGCCATCTCGCGATTTTGCATTACCGCCCTTATCTTTAACCCAAAACGAGTTCGATAAAATAACCAGTATATGGCAGCAACAACACAAATCGTAAAACCAATTATATACAATCTCTTGTAAGGCAAATACAATCCGACAAGGACTTCAACACCCCCTAGAAGCCAGCTTGGACTTGGTACATCAATATTATTAGCACCAAAGTAATTTCTTATCGCCTGTTGAAGAAGCAAGCTGACACCCCATGTCGCCAACAGGGTGTCGAGAGGTCGTTTATACAAGAAGCGAATAACAGAACGTTCTAACGCAAATCCCAAACCCGCTGTAAAAATAAAAGATAACGGTATAGCCAGTGCCCAATAGAGCCCTAAAACAGGCTGAAAGAAACTTGCAAAAATAGCCTGTGCCACCAGGGCAACATAACACCCTAACATCATAAACTCACCATGGGCAAGATTAATGACACCCATTACTCCAAAGGTAATTGCAAGGCCAAGAGCAATAAGGAGATATTGTGAGCTGATGGTGATACCGTTAAATAGCTGCTTGAGTGTAATAGCGACCTGGTCGTTCCATTCTGTCTTACTTACTGCATCTTTTATGAAAGCACTTACTTCTTCGTCCTGTTCCTTTTCCAATGCCCTTCCTAAGAACATAACAGTATCAGGATGTGCCAGTTCACCAAAGAATTCAGCGGCTTTTTTACGGACATCCGAATCTCTGTCTGATAGTTTATACCTCTGAATAGCTATAGTAATCGCTTTTTTTACTTTCTTCTCTTTTTCTATGGCTAAGGCCTTCTCCAGCAAGGTAATGATAACCATCATCTCCTGGTCATCTACCATGAGCTGTTTAAAAAGAGAGTCTCCCTCTATCTCACCTACCGTAGCATCCACTGCAGTACGCGTACCAGCCTTTTCACCCAATCCCTCTGCGCCATTTATCCTCACTTCTTTATCTATATCTAATAACTGGAGTTTACTAACCGCGATTTCTATAGCGAAAACTACCTCGTCTTCCATCTCTTCATTCCATAAGTCATTCAACGCCTCAAGGACTGCAGGATCTTCAAGGTTTCCAAGTTCCCTGACGGCACTTTCCCTAACGCCTTTATCCTCATCTGACAGCATTGAAATAAACCTATCTACACTGTCTTTAGATGCGGCTTCTGAAAAAGCCACTTGAGCTAAAAGTAATGCAGAAATAATAAGCATTAAAATTGCTATTTTCTTAGAGAACTTCATACATAAATGATATAAAAAATTGTTTTCGCTTTTTATAAATATTAAATAACCACATATACATTACCTATTATCGTTAACAAAATTGCAGAAAATACTCAGTATACATTTCAATAGCAATTATACAACATTATTATTTTCTGAAAATAGTATGATTAGACCAATTTTTAAAATATACAATACTATGCTTGTTAATAAACATATAAACAAACCCTTTGAACTATACAGCATAAGATAAAATCAACTCTTTAATGATGTTTTTTGCATATACCAGTACAGGATTAAACGGTAAAAGATTTTTATAGCAATTATTTAACTGAGGGCGAGGAACTCATTATTAACCTTATAAGGATATTAAGGTTGTTCCAGGTCAAATGGTGAGGTTCTTTTATTTGTCCTTGGATTTATTTAATCTTCAAGGATATTAATTAACGGATCAATGAATCTTCCCCCCTCTGATTAACCCAAAAACGGCTTTCATTTTGGGAAAATAATGTAAGAAGTGATTGTACTCGAGAGAGAAATATTGTATTACAACTAGGAAGACTTCTTTTGTATGCTAATCTATTAACTTGGAGCGGAAGACTCATTTTAACCTTTAAAGATATTACTAAGGTTGTTTCCGGTTAAATGTGGAGGCATTTAACCCTGCCCTAATTAATAATTAATCTTCAAAATATTAATGAGTCTTCCCTCCCTCAGATTAACTCAAAAACAGTCACAATTGTTAGAAATGTGGTGATGAGAAAATTTGTACACGGGAGGGAAATATAGTCTTACAACTTTGAAGATTTCTTATGCAAATCTTTTAACTGAGAGGCGGAAGGCCCATTAAAGTGTTAATGAGCCTTCCGCCTCAAGAATTACAAATTGATTTATTAAAACTCTAACTGAAAAATGAATCTGACTAAATTTTACATGAGAAAAATTATTAGCCAGTTATTTTGACTTAAAACTATTCATCCATTTTTCCAGTCTCTCCACTCTGCTTTCTAATTGCAGCAGGCTGCCTCACAACCTGAGGCAGCGGCCCCACCACTACTAATTCTCGCCATATCGTCATCACTCATTATTTGATAGTCAGCACCTCTCTCACCTTCGGCTATAGTAATTGTTCCACCTTTGGATTGAACACAATCTTTGTCTGGATCAGTGAACCTGCTCCAAGGCATAGGACGTACAGGACCAGGTGTACTCCATACAACCTTGAACTGACCATTCTTCAAATGCTTGCCAATCTGCACAACTTTCCAGTAATGATGATTCTCGGCATCAAGCCGTACAGGTCCCTCGGGTGCCAGATATTCCAGCCCTCTTGCAGCCTCACGTATGGCATTTACATCATCAGAGCCGGCCTTTTCTACTGCCATGGCCCATACCTTTACGTTAATATATTGTGCCTCAATTGGGTCATCCGTGACGCGATCCTTCCCAAAACGATTCTGATAATTTTCCACAAAAACATCATTCTCCGGGGTATCTTGACTCATGAAATAATTCCACACGGCATAATGGCCTGCCACGTTATCACCGCCAATACCTCGAACTTCCTCTTCAGCAATACTCACCGACATAACAGGAATGTCTCTAGCCGAAATACCGGCTGCTTTCAATTGTTTGAAAAATGCCACATTACTGTCGCCGTTGATTGTACTGAATATAACATCAGGTTTTGCCTGTTTGATCTTATTCACAACAGTAGAATATTCCATATGCCCAAGTGGAGTATATTCCTCCGCCACTAAAACACCACCCTCTTCCTCAAGCTGTCCCCTGATAATCTTGTTTGTAGTCCTTGGGAATATATAATCCGAACCCAACAGATAAAACCTTTTCTTGCCCTGTTTTAAAAGCCACGTCACTGCAGGACTTGTCTGTTGATTTGGTGCGGCTCCTGAATAAATTACATTCTTGGAACACTCATTTCCTTCATACTGAACAGGATACCACAATAAATGGTTATATTTTTCAAATACCGGTAGACATGCTTTCCTACTTGCGGAAGTCCAGCAACCGAAAACAGAGCATACCTTGTCTTTAAGTATAAGTTTCTTGGACTTTTCTGCAAATGTAGGCCAGTCTGAGGCAGGATCTTCTATGATTGGAACAACCTCTCTTCCACCTAAAAGACCACCAGCAGCATTAATCTCTTCAATTGCCATTAACACCACGTCTTTAATAGCAACTTCACTTATTGCCATGGTACCACTCAAAGAATGCATTACCCCAACCTTAATGGGTGGCTTGGAGGGATCAATTTCCCCTGCTTTGGCAGCCTGTAACCCAACAAACATAATCATGGCAACTGCAACGGTAATGACTGCACAGCGCTTACTCCAACCAAAAATGCTTTTTTTACTTTTTTGATGCATTTGCTTCTCCTTTCTCTTTACTTTAGCTTGATAAAACTAAAATATGATAGTAAAAAAACCTCCTTTCTTGTGAGTCGACAATGTTATCCGTTAAACACTACCCCATGTTGAAGGGTTCATATACAACTTAGTGCTGAAATTGCATCCCGAGTTTCACTGATTGCCGATCTTCATTCCTACTAGCTGTACCGCCGGTAGAACCAAGATGTTCATTGGACCACATCAAGGAAACCTTTGCGTTATAAGGCTGTATGATGTAATTAAAACCCAATTCCAGTTTTTCCCGAGTCCATTGATTGGTTGTATCTGCTTCGGTAGGATTATATGAGACATAACGAGAAATTGGTTGCAGTTGTCCCTCAACCCAAAATAAATTCATTTTTTCAGGAAACAGGTAACTAAGCCCAGCCTCCCAGGCTTGACCAGCGCCACCAAGAGTCCCTGTGCCACCGGAGGTTTTCCCGCAATTATAATCAAAATAGGCAGCCTCTATGTCTATAGTGCCCCAATCATAGGTTTTTTCAATCAGGAGATCGACATTCCAAGCTCTATAATCGGTCGGTTTCGCAGCGGTACCTGCAGCATCTGACTGGTGAACCCCCACTAAACCTATAGTAAACACATCTTTCGCGCCGTAGAAAGCGCTACTATTGTAATAACCGGGTTCTTTTTCCCAAAAACAATACGTCAAACGACCTGTATACATCAAATGGTCTGGATCATCATTGGGCCCACCTGCAGTTTCTTTACCTTCAGCCGCTGAGACCTGATACTTGAATTTTCCACCGTCGATCTGCCCCCAATAAGATATTCCTTCAACACGGCCGGTTTGCTTGAAGGGATACAAGGATATTCCCGGGCCCGGAAAGTCATAAGCGTTCTGATAGTACGGCCCGTCAAGATTATAACGGTCGCTGGCCGGCAGATGCCTTCCAAAACGTATGTGATGCAAGTCGCTCCACGTATACTCCGCAAAAGCATCCAACAAGCGCACTGTATCTTCTCCATCATCATTATATATTTCCGTATTAAATGTCGTAGTTATCTGGTCAGTAATTTTGGCGCCCATGTACATACGCATGTTTGTAACATCAAAATTTTTATCCCAACTTCTTCCGCCACTTACACCATCGTTTTTGGTACCTGCCGCATCCTCTGTCATTGAAAATTGTGTACGCAGACCAAAACCAAGCGAAACTTTGTCTTGAAGCCCCTTTAATGAATCTATAGTGCTTTTGTGATCCTCCTGGACCGTAGTAATTTCACTAATCCTGGTTTCTAAATAGTCCAACCTTTGTTGCATTCCTTGTCCTTCTTGTGTAAACCCAACTTTTGCGTTACACAAGAACACTACACTAAACGCGATAACCAACGTCATTATCACTTTTTTCATAGCTTACCCTCCTTAAAAGTAGTATAAAAAATAGCTTGTATTTGATCTAACACCGCCGAACTCTTACCTCCCTTCAAGAGATTTATTTATAGCCGCAACAGCAAAACTCGAAATAGTATGTATATTTTCTTCTAGAACCGGGAGAGCTTTCCGTATATCACTTTGCTGTGTTATTTGTGACGTCACATCAAAATTAAGTGATTAAGCCTTGTCAAGATTGGATTCGCTACAAACATAAATTGGCATCCTTGCAAACTTAATCAGTGCCATAAGGTAAGACACATATGGGTGTATACGCTACTTGCATCTGGAGAAACCTTACACAATTCACCAGCATGTCAACAATAATTTTTTCTATTAGTTCCTATACCCGTAAGACAAGGACTGCGTACAAACACTAACGAAGTTATC
>CAXGMX010000023.1:0-14434 GCA_964010955.1 uncultured bacterium | reverse complement strand
TATAAAATATATAGAAAACGAACAATATACGAAGGGCAGTATCCTATCCCTGTGGTATGCCAGAAATGAGTTGAATGATGACGTGCTGATTATGGATGCCGATGTATTGTATCACGACAAGTTACTCATAAAGTTAGCTGAATCAAGTAACAAAAGTTGTTTCCTGCTGGATGAAAACTAGCGAAGATACCGGCGAAGAGATGATGTTATTTGTAAAAGGCGATAAAGTAATCGGAATCTCCAAAGTTTCTTCTTATGAATTGTGATTTTAAGGGCGAAGGCGTAGGATTTCTGAAACTTGCGGCAAATGATTGCCACAAACTTAAAACTATACTTGAAGAATTTGAGCAGGCAGGAAAAGTTAATGTTGAATATGAAGACTCTTTACACGAGTTGCTTTCGCATTGCACGATTGGTTTTGAAAGAGTAGAAGATCTGCCATGGATTGAAATTGATTTTGAAGAGGATATAGAAAGAGCCGGAAGAGAAATCCTGCCAAGATTAGAAAATGCAAACAGAAGACGAAAAAAAATTGATCAACCATCTGCCTCCTACTCAGATAGCCCTATTATTGACAGATATATAATCCGCAAGATATCAGGGTTTATTTCCGGATTTCTCATAAGAACGCCAGTCACACCAAACCAGGTTACGATCATAAGCTTGATATTAGGCATTATTTCAGGGGTTTTCTTTTCCCTTGGAGAATACACCTATACCATAACGGCCGGTTAGTTATATTTCCCATCTACCATGTTTGACCAATGTGACGGCGAGGTTGCAAGGCTAAAGCAGATGGGCACTGAATTTGGCAGAAAAGCTGGACATAGTAGTGGATGCCATAGTAAATGCCGTAATCATCATTGGAATTACGATTGCGGTCTACACGAAGATAGGTTCTGTCCTTGTTATCATAGCAGGTTTTTTTGCAATGACTGGAATCACTATCTCACTCCTCCTGGCAACATATTTCAGTCATGACAATAAAAAAGATACCGGAGCAAAGGAGATGCTTGACAAGCTGAACAACAAAGTACTTTTTCTACATTACCATGCTCTTAAGTGTTATCTTTAAATCAAATGATATGGTTTCTCCTGATTATGGCAGTTGGTAACGAACATTTATTGGATTGTTTCATAAAAATAAGCCTATCGCTGAGATTACAGAGTGAATACAAAGAATCATTCGCAGAGTGTGATTGAATATCACGAGAGAATAAAACACCTTCCGAATCGCCCAGCAAGCTCATCAGGTTATCTAGATTGGTCTAACGAGCCAAATCCTTTTAGAAGTTATGAAGGGACAAATACTTTAAAGTTTCCTTTTGCAAATACCAGTCAAGGAGCAAATTATTCTGATTTATTTGAAAGGAAGAATAATAAATCTCAAACCTTTTCATTAAAAAAAGAGGGACGATAACTAAAATGATGCAGGGTATACCAAAAGTATTATTTGTGTGTACGGGAAACTCATGCCGTAGTCAGATGGCAGAAGGGCTGCTAAAACATTACGGAAATGGTGAATTTGAAGTCTACAGTGCCGGATTGAGACCGTCATACGTTCACCCGCTCGCTACCAAAGCGATGGCAGAATTAGATATAGACATTACAAATCAATATTCTATAACAGTGAACGAGTTTTTAGGCCAGGAATTCTCTTATGTAATTACTGTATGTGATAGTGCGAAGGAGCTTTGTCCCGTTTTTCCCGGAAAGTATAGAGCCCTACACTGGAGCATTGAAGATCCCGCCTCTACTTCAGGCACGGAAGAGGAAATGATGAAGGTATTCAGAAAGGTCCGTCAGAATATATTAGAAAAAGTTAAGCATCTCATTACAACAATTAAAGCGGGGTAAACGCTTAATTGATGCATAATCAGTGCTACTTGTATATCTCAATAACCCAGCTTTTCAAGCTCTGGATAAAACTTTCCTTCCTCAAATGCAATCCTGTCTGCAAGTGCGCCTTTTATACCACCGAAATCATTTGCAAAATCATCACTGTCTACTGCTTCAGCTGATGAATATTTACCGAAGAATGGCAATAATGCAGTCTCTGCAATCTTACCGAGTTCATCTATAAATGACTGTCCTGACGACTTAAATGACTCATCATCTGACTTCCCAATTGCTTCTGTTATAACGCTATTTTCTTCTCCAACATGTGCTAATAGCGCGTCTTTTAAACTATTAAGAGTATCAGCTCTTTCTTGTCCGCTCTGAGAATCAATTTGCCCTAATAAACCTGCTGCTGCCTGGTGTGTTGCTTTAAAACCATCTACAGTTGCTCCCATTTTACTCCCCTCCCTTTTTTTTAAATTACAAATATTTACCCCGCTTAAATTTGTATAGAATGTGTAACAGTAAACAAGTCAATACAAGGCGCTTGCCCTATAACCGACATTATTTTTTGTACAATGCCATATTACAAATATACAATTTAACTAATGCTTAATTGCTCTATAACTTAACAATATTTGTAGACAATGACAAGGGAAAATATATTTAAGAGATATCAGGTATCATTTGACAGCAAAACGACTTCAACATGTTTTTACTAGATACGCTTATAATAGGAAGCGGGGTTGCTGGATTAAGCGCTGCTATCCATGCAGCAAAGTGCGGATCAGTCCTGGTAGTAACAAAGACTGAAATAAATGAAAATTGCACTGAGCATGCGCAAGGAGGGATTGCTGCAAAATTAAACATTGGTGATAGTTATAAGAGTCACATTGACGACACTCTAAGTACCGGTCAGGGCATTTGTAACGATACAGTCGTCAGCAGCGTAATCAGAGAGGGCCCGAAACGTGTAAAAGAGTTAATAAGCTGGGGCACTAAATTTGATAAGGAAAACGGAAATTTAGCCTTCACAAAGGAGGGAGGGCACAGCCACCCAAGAATATTACGGGCTAGAGGGGACTCTACAGGTAAAGAAATTGAAGAAACCCTGATAAATATGGTTAAGAAAAATCCTCAAATCAGGGTTTTTGAACATACTTTTGCCCTTGATCTGCTGGTGAGTAAGAATACATGCGACGGAATTATAGCATGGCGTAGCCAGGAAGGGAAATTATTGATATGGGCGAAACAAACTATTCTGGCTTCCGGAGGTTGCGGCCAGGTTTATAGAGAAACGACAAATCCTGAAGTTGCAACCGGAGATGGAATTGCAATGGCCTACAGGGCCGGGGTTAAGCTTCAGGACCTTGAGTTTGTACAATTCCACCCAACAACATTATATGTTGCCGGTACCGAAAGAGTCTTGATTTCAGAAACGGTTCGCGGAGAAGGAGGTGTATTGAGGAACAAAAACGGTGAATTGTTCATGTCAAAATATCATCCCAGCGCCGAACTGGCACCAAGAGATATAGTCAGCAGGAGCATTGTGCATGAGATACGCAGAACTGACCATACACATGTATATCTGGATGTAAGGCACATTTCAAAAGAAAAACTCGGGACCAGGTTCCCAAAGATAAAGAAATTATGTGCATCCTTTGGTATTGACATAACAAGGCAATTAATTCCCGTACACCCAAGCGCTCATTATACGATAGGTGGTGTTAAGGTTGATCAGAATGGCAGAACAAGCATGAAAAATCTCTATGCGTGTGGAGAAGTGTCTTGTACAGGTTTACATGGGGCAAACCGCTTAGGCAGCAATTCATTACTTGAAGGCCTTGTATTTGGTTATAGAACCGGTAATATGGCTGGTAAGGAACTGGAAGAAAAGAAAGAAGGCTTGTCTCCACGTTCCTTCAAAGAACCTTCAAAGGGTCATTTATATAGCGAACTGGATTTAGAAGACCTAAAGCATTCTTTAAAAAGCTTAATGTGGAGGAGTGTTGGTATCGAAAGAGATGGCAAGTACCTTAAAGAAGCAATCAAGAATATTAAACATTGGTCAGAATATATAATCAGCAACGAATTCTCATCACCACTTGGCTGGGAAGTACAAAATATGCTTACAGTATCAATCTTAATTTCCAGCTCAGCGTACAGGAGATGTGAATCAAGGGGTGTACACTACAGACTGGATCATCCTGACACAGATGATAAACATTGGAAAAAACACATTATTGTTTATAACGGCAAATACGACTTCGTACGATAACTTCTTAATACAATAGTTTCAGATAGCAGATATCAGCGAACCTTTCCCAATATAATGCTTACATTGTGCCCGCCAAAACCGAAAGAATTGGACATCACATTCTCTATGTTTCTTTCCTTCGCTTCATTAGGCACAAAGTCCATACCGTTACAGTTTGGATCCGGTGTTTCATAGTTTATCGTAGGTGGTATAACTCCTTTGCCCACTATCAGCGAACATATCAACGCCTCAACACCACCTGATGCCCCTAATTGGTGTCCCAACATGGATTTTGTTGAACTAACTGATAATTTTTTTACATGTTCGCCAAAGACTTTCTTGATAGAATTGATTTCAATCATGTCTCCCAGTGGAGTAGATGTCGCATGTGCGTTAATGTAAGATATTTGTTCAGGGTTTAGCCTGGAACTTTTTAATGCATTTTCCATTGCAATATATGCACCGGCGCCTTCAGGGTGCGGAGCCGTGATGTGATGCGCATCATCACTCATACCAAATCCGAGCATCTCTGCATAAATATTTGCACCTCTTTTTTTTGCATTTTCCATTTCCTCCAGGATTATAATACCTGAACCTTCCGAAATTATGAATCCGTCTCTATCTTTATCAAAAGGCCTGCTCGCCTTCAGAGGTTCATCATTTCTTGTGGACAATGCCTTCATATTATTAAATGCACTTACGCAGAGTGGTGTAATAGTTGCCTCAGTACCACCTGCAACCATTATATCTGCTTCCCCACTCTGAACAACCCGGAAAGCTTCAACAATAGCGTGTGCACCGGATGCGCATGCAGTTATAATGGAAAAGTTTGCGGCTTGAAGACCGAATTTAATGGCGATGTATCCCGGTGCGGCATTGGCCATTAATTTGGTAATCATAAACGGCGAGACTCTTGATGGGCCTCTTTCGAGTAAAACCTTATGCTGTGCCTCAATCTCAATAATACCACCGATACCGGTACCGATAATCGAGCCTGCCTTACGCTTATCCACCTTATCAAGGTCAAGTCCGGAATCTTCAATAGCAAGCGCTGCAGAAGCTACAGCAAATTGAGTAAATCTGTCTAGTCTTCTTTCTTCCTTCTTGTCGAACCATTTACCTGGATCAAAATCCGATGCCTCTCCTGCAATTAACACATCCTGACCTGTTGTGTCAAAAGACGTTATGTTAGAAATTCCACTTTCCCCATTACATAACGATTCCCAAAGTTGGTCTTTCTCATGACCTACCGGGGTTATTGCACCAAGACCAGTAACTGCTACCCGACGCCCCATCGTTTCTACTTGTGCTCCTTAATGTAGTTTATTGCATCCCCTACCGTTTGAATCTTTTCTGCGTCTTCATCTGGAATATTAATATCAAATGCATCTTCCAGTTCCATCACGAGTTCCACCGTATCAAGTGAGTCTGCACCCAAATCGTTTATGAACGATGTTTCAGGTTTGACCTGTTCCTTATTTACGCCCATTTGCTTTACAATTATTTCATTTACTTTTTCTTCTATTGATGGTTCTGTAGACAAGACCTTTCCTCCTTAAGTCAAAGTTTCCGGTTTATTCAATTTTTCACTAAAGAATCAAAATCATTAATACTTCTGGTTTTTTTGTAGGATCTATTTTTTTTAATATACCTGCAAGTACCTTCCCGGGCCCAATTTCATAAAATTCTTCTGTACCATCAGCTATAAGATTCTGCATAGACTGACTCCATCTAACAGGATTGTCAAGCTGTTTTACAAGAGAACTTCTTATTTCATCAGGTTCGTTTATGTACTCTGCACATACATTTGCCATAACTGGCATGTCGCACCTGGAAATCTCTGTACTTTCGATCTCCTCTGAAAGTCTGCTGCTTGCCATACTCATTAAAGGAGAATGGAATGCACCACTAACCTTTAACGGGATTACAGCTCTTGCACCTTTTTCCTTAGCAAGAGACATTGCTTCTTTAACAGCTTCTTCTTTCCCTGAAATAACTATTTGTTTTGGAGTATTATAATTTGCCGCACAAACTTCTCCATACTTTTTTGCCTCACTGCATATCTCTTCAACTTCTGATTCTACTAATCCAATTATAGAGGCCATAGCCCCCTTTTCCTTGTCGCAGGCTTCCTGCATGAACTGTCCGCGCTTATAGACAAGACTTAAAGCCTCCTCGAATGATATAGAATTTGCAAAGACAAGCGCAGTATACTCTCCCAAACTTAACCCGGCCGTTACATGGCATGATATGTTTCCATTATTACGCTCTTTAAAAGCTCTTAATAATGCTATGCTAGTAACCATAACTGCCGGCTGACAGATTGAGGTCTTGTTAAGCTCTTCCTGCTTACCATCAAAACATATGCCTGACAAATCAAAACCCAATGTTTCGTTTGCTCTGTCATATACTTCTTTCGCTTCTTTGGATTGTGAGTAAATATCTTTACCCATTCCAATGTATTGTGAACCTTGTCCTGCAAATAAAAAAGCAGTTTTCGCCATTTTACCACTTAATTAGAGATGTACCCCATGTTAAACCTCCCCCAAACGCAACTAAAAGCACAGAATCTCCGGGGTTTAACAATCCTTCCTTGTCTATCTCATCAATTGCTATAGGAATAGAGGCTGCAGACGTGTTACCATATCTGTCAATATTTATGTATGTTTTTTTCTTCGGCTGTTTAAGCCTCTCCATCGCAGCTTCTATGATCCGAATATTACTTTGATGTGGAATAATCATATCGAAATCTTCCACTTGCATATTATTATCAGTAGCGGCTTTAGTAATCATGTCAACCATGTTATTAATGGCCGTCTTAAATAATTCTTTCCCCTTAAGCTGAATATAATGTGAACGAGACTCGATCGTTGCCTGCGATGCAGGTAATTTAGATCCGCCTGCCGGCAGTTTCAACAAATCTGCCTGACTGCCATCAGAACCCAAATATGTCGTAACAATCTCTTTTTTGCCATTACCCCGTTGAACGACAACAGCGCCAGCTCCATCACCAAAAAGAATACAGGTAGACCTGTCTGTATAGTCTGTAATCTTTGACAAACATTCCGTACCCACAATTAAAACAGTTTTCATTGCCCCCGAAGCAACAAAACTCCTGGCTATGGATAGCGCATAAACAAATCCGGAACATGCCGCTAATAAGTCAAAAGCACCTGCATTCTTTGCGCCTATCTTCTCTTGTATAAAACAAGCTGTTGAAGGAACTAAACAATCAGGTGTTATTGTGGCCGCTATAATTAGATCTACTTCAGAGGGCAATACATTTGCATCATCCAGCGCACGTAATGATGCCTCAATCGCCAGGTCTGAAGCAGTAGCTCCATTTTCTACAACACGTCTCTCTTTTATTCCAGTACGCTTGGTGATCCATTCATCAGTTGTATCAAGCATCTTTGTAAAATCATCATTGGTAAGCACTTTTCTGGGCAAAAAAGACCCTACCCCTGTAATTGATGCTGTATATCCTTTTTCCATTAATTATCCTAATTGAGATTAGGAAAGTTGGCTCTTTATGAAGTAGCAGTTACGAGAGATGAATTAGCTCTCTCGAGTTCAGAATTAATATGTTTATTTACTTCATATTTTCCGAACTGTATTGCTTCTCTTATTGCGTTTTGAATTGTCTTCGAATCTGACCTGCCATGAGAAATAATACAGATACCATCGATCCCAAGTAGTGGCACACCACCATATTCAGTATAATCCATTTTTCTGTACAGATGTTCGCGGACAGGCTTGCAAAGCCAGGCCCCCAGTCTTGTCAAGGCACCCTTCCTTGCCTCCGAGGCAAAAGCAGCTAACATGCTTATCGAAAGCCCTTCTGCAAACTTCAGCAAAACATTGCCAACAAAACCTTCACAAACAACTATATCAAACTTACCATCAAAGACATCACGTCCTTCGGCATTTCCAACAAAATTTAATGGGGAATTCGAAAGGAGTGCAAAAGTCTCTTTTACTAATTCATTACCCTTGGCAGATTCCTCACCAATATTCAAAAGCCCAACTCTTGGTTTTTCAATATTTAATACGTATTTACAAAAAACCGAGGCCATGACTCCGTATTGCATTAAATGTGCAGGCTTACATTGTATATTGGCCCCGGCATCGATTACCATGCACGCACCATGAAATGTCGGTATGGATACAGCAATCCCCGGACGTTTAACATGTTCCAATGTACGAAGGAATAAGGATGCTGCTGCTACTGTTGCGCCAGTGTTCCCTGCACTTACTACGGCATCCGCTGCTTTATCTAAAACCAACTTGACACTTTTAGTGATTGATGAATCAGTTTTCTTGCGTACGGCAACCGTCGCAGGCTCATTCATGTCTACTACTTGAGAAGCATGTACAACGGAGATATTTCCAGAAGTAGCGCCACACGCAGCTAATTCGTTTTGAATTCGCTCTTGATCACCTACTAATACCATCTCGTGATCAGTATAGACGCGTGCAGCATCCATGGCCCCCCTTACAATCTCAAAAGGAGCTTCATCTCCACCCATTGCATCAACCGCAATACGCATAACCTATGCTCTCTCTACAGCAATTACCTGTTTGCCACGATAATAACCACAATTATGACAAACTGTATGTGGCTTTTTTATTGTTACAATGAGGGCAAATGAATTTCTTTGACCTGTTGCCTGATGTACTTTTGGCAAATTCAGAACGTGGAATATTTGGAGGGTTCAGCGCGTCATGTGAACGCCTCTTGCCTGTCCTTGAACTGGAATGCCTTCTTTTTGGAAGTGCCATTATGTCTCCCTTTACTAAAATCTAAAATAAATAAGGGAAGAAGAAGAAAGAAAGGGAAAGTATAAGGCATTATCTTCAGTACCAAGCCTCCCGTTACTCTCTTGTCCTTCCCTTATTTTATCCCCTTTAAGCTCAAATACTTATAAGTACTCCCCTAAAATACAAATTTTACGTATTTATAATCGCACCTTATATTTGTCAAGCAAAAACATCATAGAAGGTTACGTACAATTCTCTATTTCTCCTGTATTATTCTAAATCCTAAATCAATGGCTTCATTAATTTTATCAGGAAGCTGCCCACCGGCTTGAGCCATATCTGCACGCCCACCACCACCACCGCCAACAATTTTTGCAATATCCCTGGCTATATTGCCGGCATGAAGCCCTTTCTTCACTAAATCGTTACTCAACGAAGTTATCAATGTTACCTTTCCATCCTCCGTAGTTCCTAATACTATTGCCACGGAACCCAGACTTTCCTTTAACGAGTCTACAGTCTTTCTTAAATCATCTATATCCACTCCTTCTATTACCTCTGTAACAATCTTTACTCCTGATATTTCCCTGGCATTAGCAATCAGTTCAGAAGAAAATTCTCTGGTGCCTTCTTTTTTTGCTTTTTGCACATCTTTTCTTAGGTCTCTTACTTGTAGCATCAGCTCTTCGGCACGTTGAACAGCCATGTTTTCCTGAACATCCAGAACGTTACATAGCCTATCCAGTGTCTTCTCCTTCTGCCTTATCCTTGTGAGGGCATCATTCCCTGTTACAGCTTCTAACCTGCGTATTCCTGCTGCTATTGATGATTCGCTTGTAATCTTAAATAATCCTATTTCACCGGTATTCTTTACGTGCGTACCCGCACAAAGCTCCTGACTGTAATCTCCAATGCTTACCACCCTGACATTCTCACCGTATTTCTCGCCAAACAATGCCGTTGCACCTGCTTTCCTGGCTTTATCAAGTGCCATTTCCTCAGTAGTAACAGGAGTATTTTCCATAATCCTCTCATTCATAAGTTCTTCTATCCTTGCAATTTCGTCTTTTTTAATACCTTCAAAATGGTGAAAGTCAAAACGAAGTCTTTCTGGAGCCACAAGGGAACCGGATTGCTCGGCATGTTGCCCTACTACCTGTCGCAGGGTGTAATGCAGCAGATGTGTTGCCGAATGATTACGTTTTATGGCTGCTCTTCGTCCTTTGTCAATAACACAAGTAACGTTTTCATTTGTCTTGATCTTGCCCTCTACCACCTTACCAATATGCACTATAATGTCATTGGATTTCTTTGTGTTGCTGACTTCAACCTTTGAGTTCTTTGTTTGAACTATACCGGTGTCACCTACCTGCCCTCCGGCTTCCGCATAAAAAGGGGTTTGATCCAGCACTATATGAACTTCCTGTCCTGTATCAGCAGCTTTAACCAATTTTTCATCTATAATCAAACCAATGACTCTACTTTCAATTTCACAATTTTCATAACCCAGGAAGGTCGTCTCTTTTGCTGTTTCTTTAATTATACCTATCGGACCCTCATCAAATATATTACCGGTCATTTGCGTAGAAGATCTTGCCTGTTCACGCTGTTTTTCCATTTCTCTCTCAAAACCACTTTCATCAACATTCAGACCGCTTTCTTCCAGGATCGATTTTGTCATCTCGAATGGAAAACCAAAGGTATCATACAATTGAAAAGCATCCTGGCCTGACAATCTCTTTTGTCCGCTCCTGCGAAGGCCTTCCATAAGTTCATCCAGCCTCTTATTCCCCATAAATAAGGTTTCATGAAACCTTTCCTCTTCGTTCTTTATAATTCTTGCAATGTTTTCCCGCCGTTGCTTTATCTCAGAATAAGCTTCATGCATTACGTCAGCAATAATGGGAACAAGTTTGTAGAGAAAACACTCCTCTTTTCCCAATTTTAATCCATCGCGAACAGCCCTTCTCAAAAGCCTTCTTTCTACGTAACCCCTTCCTTCATTACTTGGCAGAACACCATCTGAGATACAAAATATTATTGCCCTTATGTGGTCGGCTATTCTATTCATCAACTTACCGTTTTCTGTCTGGCTATCGTATTTAACTTCAGTAATCTCAGAAATATTCTGAATTATGGGCTTAAATATATCTATCTCAAAATTTGTACTGACATCCTGCATAACACTGGCCATCCTTTCCAAACCCATTCCGGTATCCACGTTCTTGTTTGGTAAAGGCTCAAGTACTCCTCCATCTTTTCTGTCAAACTGTGTAAAAACAAGATTCCACACCTCAACAAATCGCCCGCAGTCACAATCAGGAGCGCACTCTTTTCTTCCACATCCAACGTCCTCTCCTCGATCGTAAAAGATTTCTGAGCATGGTCCGCAAGGACCATTTGGTCCATCCGAAGGAGCATTTGCAGGCCAGAAATTCTCCTTTTCTCCAAACCTGTATATCTTATCTTCAGGAACACCAATCTTCTTCAGCCAGATACCGTATGATTCTTCGTCATCCAGATAAATGCTAACAGACAACCTCTCTTCCGGAAGCTTCATTTCATTAAGCATAAATTCCCATGCCATCTCTATTGCTTCCAGTTTGAAATAATCTCCAAAGGAAAAATTACCCAGCATTTCAAAGAAAGTGTGATGCATGGGAGTTTTACCCACATTTTCTATATCACCCGTCCTGATGCATTTCTGGCATGTCGTAGCACTCTTTACTCCCAACGTCCCCTTTCCAAGAAACATGTCCTTAAACTGGTTCATCCCTGCACCAGTAAATAACAGAGTTGGATCATCTTCAGGAACCAGCGAATCACTTGGGAATAGAGAATGCCCTTTTTTCTCAAAAAAACTTAAAAATTCTCTTCTGATTACGTTAGTTTCCATAATATTATGTGATATTCTACATGCCTTAATAGCTAAATCAAGGCAAATATTATGACATGATATCTGACGCAAGAATACAATCAGTTACTTCTAAATACATAGAGTACTTTAATTTAGCGTTGACAACATCAAACCACTGTATATAATTTTAAACTAAATTACTAATGAAAGAAAATTTTATAATATTTATTCTATTGAAATAGAAAGGACATTAATTTGCGCAGCGATACTATTACGTGTGGGATAGAGAGATCACCGGCAAGGGCACTGCTTTATGCAACCGGACTGACCAAGGAGAACATGGGAAAGCCGTTTATAGGTATTGCCAGCAGTTTTACGGACTTAATTCCCGGACACACCCACATGAGACGTTTGGAAAGAGAGATAGAAAAAGGCATTCATGCTGGAGGTGGCGTAAGCTTCATTTTTGGAGTACCCGGTATTTGTGATGGCATTGCCATGGGACACAAGGGGATGAGTTACTCACTTGCTTCAAGAGAATTAATCGCTGATTTAATAGAGTGTGTCACGAATGCACATTGCCTGGATGGATTGATATTGTTAACTAATTGCGACAAGATTACACCCGGTATGCTTATGGGTGCTGCAAGAATAGACGTCCCTGCTATTGTAGTAACCGGCGGGCCTATGATTTCCGGACGCCGCAATATGAAGAAACTCTCTCTGGTCCGTGATACTTTTGAGGCCGTCGGTAGAAAGCAGAAAGGCGAGATCAGTGAGGAAGAACTGGAGTCCCTTGAAAAGGAAGCATGTCCGGGCCCCGGATCATGTCAGGGATTATATACGGCAAATACAATGGCCTGCGTAACCGAAGCGCTTGGAATGTCACTGCCGGGATGCGCTGCATCCCTTGCAATCTCAGCAGAAAAAGACAGGATCGCCTATAAAAGCGGAGAGAGAATAGTTGAGTTAGTAAAAAACGACATAAGCTGCAGGAAAATTATGACTAGAGAGGCTTTTGACAATGCAATCTTAATTGATATGACGCTTGGAGGCTCAACGAATACCTGTCTGCATATTCCTGCAATATCCAATGAAGCCGGTATAGATATAGAACTGGACCGCTTCGATGAAATCAGTAGAAAAGTACCCCAGATAACAAACCTGAGACCAGGCGGCGAACACTTTATGGAAGACCTTTTCTATGCAGGTGGTATTCCGGCGGCAATGAAGAGGCTTGATGACATCATCAATGATTGCGAAACCGTTAGCGGTTTCAGTACAAAAGAAATTGCAAAACAGGCAATCGTCTATGATGATGATATTATAAGGACAAAGGAGAACGCCTATAACAAGGAAGGCGGCATTGCAGTACTTCATGGAAATATAGCACCCGATGGCGCTGTAATTAAACAAAGCGCACTACCCGACGATATGAGGGTTTTCAAAGGCCCCGCCAAGGTCTTTGAAGATGAAGAGGAAGCGATGCTGGCAATCATGGATAAAAAGATTTCCCAGGGATCAGTAATCATTATCAGATATGAAGGCCCTCGTGGAGGTCCGGGAATGAGAGAGATGTTATCACCAACTGCTGCACTTGTTGGAATGGGTTTGGATAATTCTGTCGCCTTAATAACGGATGGACGTTTTTCAGGTGGCACAAGGGGTCCCTGCATCGGGCATGTCTCTCCCGAAGCAATGGCAGGAGGGCCATTGGCTTTAATAGAAGATGATGATGAGATAGTAATTGACATTCCAAAACGCAAATTATATGCTATAGCATTAGATTCTGAACTTGAAAGCCGCCAAGCAAAATGGTCCCCACCTCCATTAAAAGTTACTAATGGACTTCTTGTCAGGTACGCCAAATGCGTAACATCAGCAGATAAGGGCGCAGTACTCAAAAGCTAGCATGCAAGATGGAATTATTAGTCGCAAAAACCTGCTTTAAAACCTTTGCAAGATTACCCGGTAGTGTAATGGCAACACTAGAGATTTTGATTCTCTCATTGGAGGTTCGAGTCCTCCCCGGGTAACCACTAAATAGGCTCGAACTTGAACCCGAGAGATAACACAAGCCCTGCCCAGGATAACCTGGTCAGGGCTTTTTGTATGTGCCAACGTTTCAAAGGGTTAACCCAACTGTCAAAGTGTACTCTGGTCGTGAAAAAACTAATCTCACGAATGGGTTGTCAAAGGTAGCAGAAGTAATCTCAACCAGTATCTCTTTATCTCTAAATGGAGGCATATTTAATCGATCGTATTTAATCGGTATATTCGTAGAGATACCGCAAAAATTAATGAATACTTCTCCTGCAAAGACTGGCGATTAAATGAAATTAGCAGATATTTTCGGCGGGGTTATCTCTCTTTATCTCTGGCCTGCGTGAATAGAAAAATCAGATTACTATTTTATGGAGAAACAGCGAGATAGTTTATATATTTACATCCCTGTAATAAACTTAATTTATAAAAAGCATATCCATCATATGATGGTTTATATGTCTGTGTGGTATGAAATCTTGTAGAGTGTAGAAATACTAGGGGTTATAATACTCATGTACTATTTCCGATACTTATAATATATTACAATTATTCAATTTTGTAACTACGGTACATACCTCTCTGTCACACTACCGATAAGGCATGATGGTAGCATCATGGACTGTCGCTGTCAACATGCTATATATGCTTGTATATAAACTTCCAGATCATAGAGA
>CAXGMX010000022.1:0-15461 GCA_964010955.1 uncultured bacterium | reverse complement strand
AAGGACACAGAAACCACAGACTCATCTGACTATCTATGCTCCCATAGGCGGGACTATTATCAGCAAAGACGCCTTTGAGGGTATGTATTTTGAAACGGGAGATATGCTTTTTACTATTGCCGACCTGAGTAGTGTCTGGTTGTATCTCGATATTTACGAATATGATCTTCCCTGGGTCAGGTATGGTCAGGATATTGAGGTCATTACAGAATCTTATCCCGGAGATGTTTTTCATGGGACTGTTGTCTTTATAGACCCATTTCTGAATGAAGTGACCAGGAGTGTCAAGGTGCGTATCAATATGGATAACCGTGAGGGAAAGCTCAAGCCGGGGATGTACGTTAATGCCAGGCTTAAGGTTAAACTCGAAAGTGAAGGAGTAACTATTGATTCAAAAATCATGGGGAAATACATGTGCCCTATGCATCCGGAGGTTATATCAGATAAAGAGGAGAATTGCCCGGAGTGTGGAATGAAGCTCGAGCTTATTGGTGGGAAAACGGGTGTTTTTGTCCAGGGATTGACATCACAATTATATGAATGTCCCATGAAATGTAAAGGATCAGTTTTTGGTGAACCTGGAAGTTGTTCCAAATGCGAGGAGGTACTTATTAAGGTAAAGGATGAAAATGGTCAGGGAGAGAGAGAAGTATATGTTTGTTCTGAGCATATTGATGTACGAACCGGACTTCCCGGCGAATGCCCGGTATGTCAAAGGAAACTCAAGATGAAAAAAGAGACAGGGGTTCTTGCCATTCCTCATAGCGCTGTACTTTTTACAGGAAAACGCAATCTTGTTTATGTAGAAAAGAAAGAGGGAAACTATGTTCCAAGGGATGTAGTTCTTGGTCCAAAGGCCGATGAATATTATCCAGTGATTAAGGGTTTAAGTGTGGGTGAAAAGGTTGTAACAGATGGGAATTTCCTTATCGATTCGCAGATGCAATTGCTGGGCAAACCAAGCCTTTTGTTTCCTGAGGGTTCTGCCATAGAGAAGCCAACAGCAGCAGAGAAGGATAAATAAAATGATTAATAGATTACTAAGATTTTGTCTGGAGAATACTTTTATTGTCCTGATTATAACCTTACTAGTTATAGGATCTGGCTATTACTGTATTAAGAATATACCGGTAGACGCAATCCCGGACATAAGCGAAAACCAGTCAATAGTCTTCACCGATTGGCCCGGTCGCGATCCGCAGACGGTAGAAGACCAGGTCACATATCCATTAACCACCAGTCTGGAAGGTGTTCCCGGTGTTAAGGTAATTCGTTCGTATTCCGGGTTTGGTTTCTCCGTAGTTTACGTCATATTCAAGGATAATGTAGATTTCTACTGGGCACGTTCAAGGGTGCTGGAGCGTCTCAATGTAGCTGCAAGATGGTTGCCGGATGGAGTAGTTCCCGTGCTTGGACCAGACGCTACTGCTCTCGGGCAGATTTTCTGGTACACGGTTGAAAATGGTTACTATTGCCCGGATCACGGTGGTGGTGTTTTTGTTTGTCCTGATGATTTTACGATAGCCTTTGATAAAGCTGGTGATTGTCCGGAGCATGACCACGAATTAGTATTCAAGCGAGTCTTTAGCGAACCGGGAATGTGTCCTCTGGGAGATGCCGATTTAGTAAGGTCCAACTACAATCTGGGAGAGCTGCGTTCTCTGCAGGACTGGTACGTGCGGTATCAGTTGAATGCAGTTGAAGGTGTTTCTGAGGTGGCATCTGTTGGTGGTTTTGTAAAGCAATACCAGATAGACGTAGATCCGGACAAGATGCGTGCTCACGGGGTAAAGTTGTCGGATATTTATACTGCCGTACGCAGGTCTAATGTTGATGTTGGCGCCAAGGTTATAGAGAATTACGGAATGGAATACATCATCCGGGGTGTCGGTTTTATAAAGACTATCGAAGACGTAGAAAACATTGTGGTTAAGTCAGCAGAGGGCACTCCATTATTTATAAAAAATGTTGCAGTGGTTACGTTTGGACCTGATTTCAGACGCGGCGCTCTTGACAAGGAAGGGGCGGAGGTTGTAGGTGCCGTGGCGACTATGAGGTATGGTGAGAATCCTTTAAGGGTTATTGAGAAGGTGAAGGAAAAGATCGGGGAAATAGAACCCGGTTTGCCTGATGGTGTGCATATTGTTCCGTTTTACGACAGGACACAGCTTATTTATGAAACTATTGGTACTTTGAAGGAAGCACTTACAGAGGAAATTATAATTACCATAATAATTATAACGATCTTCCTGCTCCATTTCAGGAGTTCTATTGTAGTAGCTCTGACCCTGCCGCTGGCAGTGATTATTGCATTCATAGCAATGTATAGACTTGGTGTTGATTCAAACGTTATGTCCCTTTCAGGTATAGCCATTGCCATTGGTACATTGGTGGATATGGGCATAATAATGACTGAGAACATATATCGACACCTGACAGAGTCTGATGGTTCCAAACCACGAATAGAGGTTATTTATGAAGCGGGTAAGGAGGTCGGAGGCGCCATTATTACGGCTGTATCTACTACTATAGTTTCCTTTATTCCTGTGTTCTTTATGGAGAGTCAGGAAGGCAGGCTTTTTAAGCCGCTGGCGTACACAAAGACATTTGCCCTGTTTGCTTCGGTCGTTGTTGCCATAACGGTCGTACCGGTACTGTGTAACCTGTTTTTAAAGGAAGTAAATTGGCGAAAGAAGACTTCAATAATCCTTGGAGGTTCTTCCGGTATATGTTTAATATTTATAATTCGGTATCTGATATTTGGAAGATACGAAACTATTAGTATGCCAACTGCATGGATATCTTCAACGGTTGGAGGTTTGCTCATTGGATTGCTTATTTACGTAATGAGCAGAGAACGCCTCAGACCAATGGAGAAAAACGTTATTTCTCGGGGCATATGTGCTGTATATGAACCTGCGCTCAGGTGGATACTTGCCCACAAGGTTATTTTCCTGATAATTCCTGCATTTATAGTCTTTAGTGGAGTTACTATATGGCTGGGTCTGGGACGGATGGCTTATCCGGTTGAAAAGGGATTAAGTTATGTCATGTTGGATTTAAATAAAATCAGTCCCTGGGTTGCACTTAAACACAAATTTCCCGGGATCGGTCGTGAGTTCATGCCTGCACTGGATGAGGGATCTTTTCTTTACATGCCTTCGTTCTTACCTGCTGCGAGCCTGACAGAGGTGATGGCCGGTTTGAAGAAGCAGGACATATTAATGGAACAGATACCTGAGGTGGATATGGTTGTTGGCAAACTGGGCAGGGCTGAGACTGCTCTTGATCCGGCTCCGACTGCAATGATTGAGACAATCGTAAATCTGAAGCCAAAGGACCAATGGAGAATGGTGACTGCAAAGAGGTGGTATTCAGATTGGTATATTCCACGATGGACGAAAAGTATTATGGGTTTAATATGGTCAGATGAGAGAACTATTACAAAGAATGAGATCCTTGAGGAATTGCGCAAAGCTACGGATATGCCCGGTGTTGCACCCACGTGGCTTCAACCGATACAGACACGGGTGATCATGCTCCAGTCCGGCCTGCGTGCAATGATGGGGGCAAAGATATTTGGCGCTGACCTAAAGGAGATTGAACGTATAGGCTTGCAATTAGAGTCAATAATAAAACAGGTACCGGGAGCAGTTGACGTGATAGCCGATCGCATAGTGGGTAAACCATATATTGAGTTTAAGATAAATCGTGAAGCAATTGCAAGATACGGGGTGAATCTGAGTGATGTTCAGGATGTCATAGAGGTAGCCATTGGAGGTAAGAATATAACCTGGACTGTTGAGGGCCGCGAACGTTATCCGGTAAGGGCCAGATATATGAGAGAGATCAGGGATAATTTCGAGATGCTGCCGAAGATACTCGTCCCGACTCCTACCGGTGCGCAGATCCCTATTACACAGGTATGCGATATTGAATATACAATAGGCCCTTCCATGATTAAGAGTGAGGATACTCTCATGGTAGGGTATGTTACTTTTAATACAAGGGAACGTGATGAGGTTAGCGTAGTAGAGGATGCCGACAAACTCGTAAAGGCAAAGATAGCCTCTGGTGAGCTTAAGCTACCTAAAGGATATTACATTAAATGGGCGGGTCAATTTGAGAATCAGATAAGGGCTAATAACCGTATGGCCATTCTGTTGCCCATATGCCTTTTCGTAAACTTTTTTATACTCTTTCTTCAGTTCAGGACTATTTCGACGACGTTGTTTGTTTATATAGCAATTCCCGTATCACTGGCTGGTGGTTTTATACTGCTTAATGTATTTGGTTACAACCTCAGCGTTGCAGTATGGGTAGGTTTCATAGCACTGTTTGGTATTGCGGTAGATAATGGTGTGATCACGGCGACGTATCTTGAGCAGACATTTAGAAAGCGAAAGATCAGTTCCATTGAAGATGCCCGTGATGCAACTGTACTTGCATGTCTGAAGCGTATTCGTCCCTGCCTTATGACGGTAGCCACTACAATTATTGCACTGATGCCCATCCTCTTGTCAACGGGGCGCGGCTCTGATGTGATGAAGCCGATGGCAATCCCAACGTTGGAGCATGACCGTAGCCCTGATCACTATCTTTATAGTTCCCTGCTGTTACTGTGGACTCATGGAGCTTAAGCTGAGATGGGGCATCAAGGATCCTCGTTTTGAAGAAAATGCTGCAGTTTAGTTAAGTCTGTTTCCCCATTTTATCCTTGATAATTATAATACGGTTTGTTAAACCTTGATTATGTTTTCAGTAGCTAAAAAGAGAAAAGATACCATACTCAGTATTCCATCCTTACAACACTTTCAATAAAAATATGGACATAGATCAAAGAGATATTGAAAAAGAACCACGCCTATACTATTGTATGCCCAATCTAAATTTAAGAGATTTGAGGGTATTTTTCATAAGCATCGTAATCGTCATGGGACCGACACCGCCTGGAACCGGCGTAATACTTCCGGCAATTTCTTTGGCTGCTTCGAAATCAACGTCACCTCTCAAGACTGCGACCATTTTGTTTGGATCCTTCTTACTGGGTTTCTCGCCTACCCTGTTAACTCCAACGTCAATCACGCATGCACCCGGTTTAATCCACTCCGGTTTTACCAGGCCGGGAACACCGGCGGCAACTATTAAGATGTCCGCACGTTTGCAGTGTTCGTCCATATTCTTTGTGCGTGTGTGAACAATTGTGACTGTTGAGTTAGCGCCTTTCCCTTTTTGAAGCATCATATTGGCGATTGGTTTCCCAACAATATTTGAACGTCCGACCACTACCACTTCAGCTCCACTTGTTTCAACTCCCGCACGTACAATCATCTCCTGAATACCGGCAGGTGTGCACGGAGGGAATTTAACCTCATCTCCACCGATCATGAGACGCCCCACATTCACGGGATGAAAGCCGTCAACGTCTTTATCCGGATCAATGGCATTTAATACTTTCTTTTCATTAATGTGATCAGGAAGGGGAAGCTGGACAAGGATACCGTTGATTGAATCATCATTGTTATACTTGTCAATAATAGTGAGAAGATCGTCTTCCGAAATATCAACCGACTGAGAATCCTGAACCTCTTTAAAGCCAACTCTGTGGGCGGTCTTAATCTTCAGAGTTACATAAGACATGGAAGCAGGATTCTCTCCAATCAGGATAGTTACAAGTCCGGGTACAATCCCGTGCTTTTCTTTTATTTCCGCTACTTCAGCAGTAATCTCTTCTAATATTTGTTCTCGAATCTCAGTACCTTTGATTAGTTTTGCAGTCATTTCTCAAGTTCTCCTTTTATAATATGCGTTATGTTTAATTGTACAATACCAGTGGAGTTTTATTGATTTTCCATTTGATATTGAGAAAAACTCTATACGCAGTTCATCGTTTGTATTTCTTTACAAAAGCGTTTAGAGGGGTAAAATAATAGTAAAATAATCATTAAAATACAACTTTTTTCCTTACTCCTTCAATCTTTTTTGAGGTGTGGGTTATCACTACATACATTAGATTCAAATTGTATGACGGTATGACCAATACTGAATTTTTTGTTTACCAGTGTGTTGATATTTGCCATGATTCTATGAGTTTCGCTGACCATTAAGTCTTTGATATAAACGTGTGCGCTCATTGCGTACATGCCTGACGTAATCGTCCATATATGAACATCATGTACTCCCTCTATTTCATCAAGTTCATTTATACTTTTTACCACATTTTCCAGGTCTACATCCTTTGGAGTAGCCTCAAGCAGGATGTCAACGGATTCCGTAATTAACTGATATGACCATACCAGGATTATGATACATATCAGGATACTCAGGGCAGGGTCTAACATATACCATTGTGTATAATGCATAATAATTGCCCCAAAGACCACAACCAGAGATGAAAATGTATCTGCCATCATGTGCATGAAAGCAGATTTGATATTTAAACTTCCGTGACTTGTTTTGAGGATGTATGCACATGCGAGATTTACAAGAAGGCCGACAATGGCGACAATGAACATGTGCCCGCTTGCAATAGGTTCCGGGTTAATGATGCGTTTGTAGGCATGGAAGAAGATCCATAAGGTGATTAAGAATAAAGTAGCGCCGTTAAATAATGCGGCTAAGATTTCCAGACGGTAAAAGCCGTAGGTTTTCCTGGCGGTTGGAGGCCTTGATGCAAACAGAATTGCTCCAAGACTTATCAATAAAGCAATCATGTGGGTTAGCATATGTCCTGCATCACTGAGCAGGGCTAAACTATTGGTTAAAAAACCTGCTATACCTTCCACAATGAACATAGTTCCGGTTAAGGCACATGCTAATACAAGTTTTGAGCGCTCCTCTCCCCGGTGTGTGTGGTTGTGGGAACTATTAGATACTTTATCTATTTTTGTGTTGTGATGTATTGACATTTTTCACATTGACGTTGTAGAAAACATTTATTATAAAAAATAGTCTCTTAAGTACAAGGCATAAATCAGTTTCCTCCAGATGTTAATTCTTGATTTTGACAGGGATATGTTTTGTACTTTCTTGTGTGTTATGAGATTAAAAACCTTATATTTCCGGCTCTTTTAATTCCTTGACTCCAGTGGTTTACGATGGTAGAAAGAAGCGTAATTAACCTGTACTGCATGGCGGTTATTGCAGAAGAATGTTCTGGTTTAAATAAGCAGAGTTTAGGAAAAGAGTAACTATTTCTCCGGCTCCATCCATTCCGGCAGTACTTTTTCAATTGTTTGTAGTGTATACGATAAATGACAAAGGTATATGCAGGCCTTGGATCTAATCTTGGAAACAGAGAGGCAAATTTAGTCCGTGCTATTACCAGGATAGATGCATGTAATGATATCTGTGTTAAAGGTGAATCCGGTTTTCTTGAAACAATGCCTGTTGGCGGCCCTCCACAGCCAGACTATCTTAACTGTGCCATAGTATTGGATACAGAAATTGAGCCACATGAACTGTTGAAAGAGTTTAAGAAGATTGAGACAGAACTCGGGAGAAAGCCGGGTGTAAGATGGGGGCCGAGGATTATAGACCTCGATATACTATTATATGGAGATAGGGTCATAAATGATCATAATCTTAAGATTCCTCATGAAAGCATGCATAAACGTATTTTTGTGTTAGAACCATTATGTGAGATATCTCCTGATATCAGGCATCCTGTATTAAGAAAAAATGTTTCTGAACTATTGGAAGAATTGAAGTAGTCATCGGCTGTTCTTTTGAAGGAGTAAAATGTTATATAAGATTGATAAATATATTATTAAGGCATTTATACCAACTTTCGGCATATGTATGTTTGCAGTATGTGGTATTTATATAGTTATTGATGTGATTCAGAAGCTTGATGATTTTATCGAAATGGGTTCCAAGGCGTTTGCGTTGGCGGGACATTACTATGGGCTTATGGTGCCGGTATTCGTAGCACAACTATTTCCGGCTATAACACTGATTGCAGTGAGTCTGGTTCTTGTAAAGTTTGCAAAGAACAATGAAATATTAGCTATGCAGGTTGCGGGGATTAATCTTTATCGGATTTTACTTCCTGTTTTCATTTTATCGGTTCTTATGTCGTTTATGTCAGTTATAAATCAGGAACTGCTTATACCAAAACTTGCTGAGGGACTGGTAAAAGTAGAGCAGTCAACATTCGAAGAGGAAGAAAAGAATAATATCCTTATTGAAGATGAGGCAAATCGCATACTCTTAAGAGTGTGGACGTTTAATGTTGTTGAGGGAAGGTTAGAATCTGTATTTGTTATTGGAAAAAATGAAGAAGGCAAGAAAAAGTTTACTATTAGTGCCAAGGAAGGTAAATGGACAGATGACAATAGATGGTTGTTAATGAATGTAGTCAGGCATAATTATGATAAGAGTGGTAAGTGGGTTGCTCCTGCACAAACAATGGATGAGTATTACCTGGAAACTACATTAACACCTGAGCAACTAAGCATCGTTGATATCAATTCAACACTGAAGAGTTTTAAAGAATTAAGAGAATTATGTAAAAAAGAACCGGAGAATCCGAGGTATAGCGTTATGTTTCACTCAAGGGCGGCGTCTCCTCTGACTAATTTTGTGCTGCTTTTCTTAGGTATTCCCTTTGTTGTGGGCTTTGAAAGAATGAGCAGGAATGTTTTTTGAGGGTTGGGATAAGTATCCTTATTTGTTGTACATTTTTTGTCTTATCGTATATCTGCATGAATCTTGGTAATATGGGCATTCTACATCCAGTCCTGGCAGCATGGTTGCCGGTAGTTTTGTTTGGGAGTCTGGGATTATTCTTATTTGATGGAATGCGTATTTAGTGTCTTTGCGGAGAAACTAATCAAAGTATTTCTTAGGCTTAGTCAGGAGAATTTGTTGTTAAAGAGTAGAGATGCAGGGATTGAGATGATTGCCATCACTCAGTGTCTTTGTCTAACTTTTCAATCTTGACTATACCGTAAAGAAATAGATAGGCGATGGCAAGGCCTACTATAAAACCAATTGCAGTTGAGTGAAATGCTATGATTACAGCTGCTGTCAAGAGCATGACGAACATATCGCTTCTTGTCTTAGTGTCTCGTGACGTCATTGCGAGTTCCATACCGGAGAATGTAAGAAGAACTCCGAGGACACTTAACGGATAAACAGACAATAACTTAATGGCATAAGCACCAAAGAAAAAGCCGATAATCATTTTAACTATCCCAAGGATAGCTATGCTTCCTCCGGTCCTGGCTCCGAAACTATACTGCCCGGCCAGGCCTCCGGCACCATGGCACATCGGCATAGCTCCAAACCAGCACCCTATAAGGTTCATCAGACCTACACTGGTAGATACCCTTCTTACATCAGCACCTTTCTTTGGGAAGAGATCCCAGGAAAGTGCGCATACGGCAATTACTGAGTTCAGGATGGTCAGAGGTATTTGAGGTATTGCCGCCCGGAATGTACCACTTATAAAGTCATCCGCATTTAAAGCAACAAATTTTGGGATACTTAGTTCATAACTGAATCCCTTGAGAATGTCTGGTGTTCGTAAAAAGAGAAATATAAAGCCAATTGCAAAGATTACAAGGGCACCGGGAAACTTTTTGCTGAAGAACAGGAACAGGACAAGCAGGCCGCAAAAGGCTCCTACCGCTATACTATCAAAACCAAAGATAGTGTTGGTATTGGTAACCATCTTAATACCCTTGATAATAAGCAATAAGCCAAGTCCAAGTTGTAATCCCCTGACAACACTAAGTGGTATGTGTCTGTTTAGAAATACTATCAGATTTGTTACACCCAGCATAAATACAATTGTGCTTACCACTATTCCGGCAGCTAATATCTCATTAAGCGTGAGACCCTCATTGATTGCAATTATGCCTATCGCCTTCATTGGCTGAACGGCAATGGGTATACCAAATATAAGACCGGAGATCAGGTTAAAAAGTCCTGAAAAGAACAAGGCGCTTCCAGCATTCAAACCGCAGACCGTTACCATGCCTACCAGTATGGGAATAAATGTTCCCATGTCGCCTAATGCCCCTGCAAATTCGTGTCGGTTGAAACGAAAGCTCTTAATATTATTTAATATATCCTTAATCCACATATTTGGCGTTATATAATTGTCTAAAGTATGATTAAACAAAAAACCATCGTTCTGTCTTGTAAAAGATAGAACGATGGTTCTAGTTAACATTCTCGTTGCCATCTCCTTTCCAAGAAGGGGAGGTATAAGTGTTTCCACTCGTACCCTATCGGTTATTTATCCATTGAATTTTATTTCAGGTTAAATAACTCGGAGATACAAAATTTATATTCTAATGTATATTGAGAAATATACAGTAGGGGCGTATTACAATACGCCCCTACTTGTGACCATTTAATTTTTCAATCTTGATTGCACATGACTTGTATTCAGGAATCTTGCATATCGGGTCAAGTGCATCGTTCGTCAGGAGATTTGTCAAGGCATCCCGATTATGGAATGCAAGGAAGGTAATACCAGGCTGTACTCTATCGGTTACGTGTACCTTTACCTCCATCTTGCCTCTTCTTGAACTGGCGAGAATCTTTTCGCTGTCCTTTATGTTAAATCTTCTGGCATCAAACGGGTTTAACTCCAGCGATTCTTCGGGCCATTGATTAAATATAGCATTGGATCTTCTTGTCATGGAACCATTATTATAATGCTGTCTACGGCGGCCTGTTGAAAGGATTAACGGGTACTTATCATCAGGTACTTCAGCCGAGGCAATATGATCTTTGAAATTGAACTTTGCTTTGCCATTTGGCCTGTTGAATTTTTCTTCATACATTATTTTAGTACCAGGGTGATCTAAGCTAGGGCATGGCCACTGGATTCCGTCTGGATTACATCTCTCATGATTTACACCTGCAAACATCGGTGCAACACTGGCAAGCTCATCCCATATTTCAGAAGGTGAAGAGTAATTCATATTTTTTATACCTAAAGCATTTGCTACCATGCATATTATTTCCCAGTCTGCCTTACCACCCAATGGTTCTATAGCCTTTCTAATCAGCTGAATTCTTCTTTCGCCATTGGTGAATGTGCCATCCTTCTCTGCATGACTTGAGCCGGGCAGGATTACATCTGCAAATTCCGTGGTTTCTGTTGGTAGTATATCCTGTACTACAAGAAATTCCAATTTCTTGAGGCCGCTTTTTACGAAGTTTACATTAGCATTTGTCATTGCAGGGTCTTCGCCGAAGATATAGTAGGCCTTTAACTTTCCTTTATTCATTGCTACGTCCATCTCTGTACACGTTAAACCTTTCTTGTCATCCAGTTTAGCTTTCCACGCCTTTTCAAATTTCTTCTGTGCCTTTTCATCTCCAACCGCCTGATATCCTACAAATTTATCAGGCAGTGCACCCATATCACAAGCGCCCTGTACATTGTTCTGGCCACGGGTAGGATTTATACCTACATGAGGTCTTCCAAGATGACCTGTAACCGTAGCGAGGTTAGCAAGAGACATTACGTTGTATGTACCTGTTGTATGCTCTGTCATACCAAGACTGTAGATTATCATTGCCTTGTCGGTCTTCGCATACATCTTGGCGGCATCAATGATCCTGTCCTTTGCAACACCTGTTATGCCTGAAACATATTCGGGCGTGTATTTCTTGACACCCTTTTTAATTTCAGCGAAACCTTCGGTACGATTCTTGATAAATTCTTTGTCCTCAAGCCCTTCGCTTATGATTACATTTATGATTCCATTTAATAGCGCAATGTTTGTACCTGGTATCAGATTCAGCCATATGTCCGCCCTGTCTACTAGTTGAGTTCTTCGCGGGTCACCAACGATTAGTCTGGCCCCGTTATTAAGAGCTTCTTTTATCTTAAGTCCGACAATCGGGTGTGCCTCATAGGGGTTAGCGCCTATTACGAATAGCAGTTCAGCATCAGGTATCTGCCCGAACGAATTAGTCGCTGCTCCACTGCCATAACATGCAGCAAGTCCTGAGACGCTCGCGCTATGGCAAACCCTTGCGCAGTTATCTACGTTATTAGTACCCATCATTCGTCCCAGTTTCTGGAAGATGTAGTTTTCTTCATTTGTACATCTTGATGAAGATAGAAATCCCAGACTGTCCGGGCCGTACTTCTTCTTAATCTCTGTGAACTTTTTAGCAACGAGGGTTATTGCCTCTTCCCAGGTGGCTTCTTCCAGTTCTCCATTCTTCCTTATTAGTGGTGTAGTCAGCCTGTCTTTATGATGGATATGTTCATAACCAAATCTGCCTTTTACACAGAGGCTACCCTTATTATTTACAGGGGCCTCAAAGCATGGTGAGATAGAAACTACTTTTTTATCTTTTACATTAAGATAGTAATTACATCCTGTTCCACAGTAAGTACAGGTGGTCCTGACCTTTTCAAATTGCCAGGATCTTCCCTTGCTTTTAGCAGATAATTCCTGTAATGCTCCAACCGGGCATGCATCTATACACTGTCCGCATAGTTCGCAATCACCTTCTTTAGAGATATTAGTCTTGCTTGGAGTACCAATTGCCGTAAACCCGTGAGCCTTAAATCCGAGTGCGTATGACCCCTGGAGCTCAGCGCAGGTACGTGAGCACCTGGTACACATAATACATTTATCCTTGTCCCACTCTATCACACCGTTATTGGGACGTTCCGGAAATTTACGAATAGTCTGCTGGCTCCATTCTGCATGCACATCAAATTGGTAGGCGTAATTCTGTAGCTTACAATTACCTGTCTTTTCACAGGTCATACAATCATTGGGATGGTTGGCAAGTATCAACCTCAGGTTGTTTTTCCGTAGTTCTGCAATGTTATCACTTTCTGTTACAACGTCCATACCATCCCAGACAGTAGTATTACAGGCAGTTACCGGACCCAGATTCCCGTCTACCTCAACAACACACATCCTGCACTGTCCAAAAGGCTTTAGAAGGCTCCAATGACATAAATAGGGAATATGGATACGGTTCTTCTTGGTAACCTCCATGATGGTCTCACCTTCATGAGCTTCATATTCCTTCTGGTTAATTTGCAACGTAATCTTTTTCATGCTTTTCTCCTGAAACAAATCATCTAGCTGTTCAACGTTTATAAAATATATAGGTTAATTGAACTACATTTAAAACTATCACAATTTAAATTCCTTCATAAAAGGCTAAAGCCTAATTCCCGGAGGAGTTAAAGCTTTAGCCCTTTACGTACTTCTTATAACAGTAACAAAGCAATTACTACACTTCAACAGTAACAGCAACCTTCTTTTCAACTTTGTATGTCAGCGCAGAAGTCTTACATGCCTCTACGCAAGCCATATCATCATACCCTTTACAATCATCGCAGTTTATGGCAACATTCATTTCTGTTTCCTTAGTGATTGCACCGAAAGGACAGGCGTCAACACATGCCCAACAGCCATTACATTTCTCCTGGTCTATAACGACATTACCATCCTCATATTTAGTAATTGCGCCATAATCACATGCCTCCATGCATTTTGGGTTCTTGCAATTCTGACATACTGTTGCATGCGGCTTATCTTTTCTGAAACTTATATTAATCCTTGGGACTGGAGCCGGTTTTTCCAGAGCTGATAAGGCAAAATCCTGTGCCTGTGAATGCCTGATAGCACATTCAATCATACATCTTTTACAGGTAACGCAGTTTTTGCTTGTAAATCTTTTCTTTAACATAGTGTCTTCTCGATCTGAAAATAAGCTTTATAATTGTAATCTTCCAGCCTATCAAAATTAAGGTATGTGTGCAATAATATTTTATCAGATGATATTTAATGACGGGAAATTCTACCCTTTTGCGGCATCAATAAATTTCTTTATCAGTTTTCTGTCTTTTTTGCCGGGGCTACTTTCTACACCGGAGGAAACATCTACTGCGTAAGGATTTACGATTCTTATGGCCTGTGAGACATTTAAATGTGTTAATCCTCCTGCAACTATAACGGGGATTGAAGTCCTTAATCCTTTTACAATCTTCCAGTCAAAAGAGGTACCGGTGCCACCCATTTTATTTTCTGAGTATCCGTCGAGCAGGATGGCGTCAGGCTTGTATTTTCTTATTGGAATAATATCTTTTTCATTTTGTATTCGAAACGCTTTAATAGTTTTGAAAACTTTCAGTTTATTTAATAAACTTGGTCGTTCATTTCCGTGGAGTTGTATGGCGTCCAGACCGCAAAACCTGCAGATTGCTTCGATATTTTCTGCGGTATCATTGACGAAAAGTCCAACAGTCGTAACGAATGGAGGTAATTTTTGTACGATAGCACGTGCTTTTTACCTTGCTTACATTTTCGTATACTTTCTGCAAACACAAAACCAATAGCATCTACACCGTAATCAACAGCGAATTTTTGCGTCACTTAAAGTTTTTATACCACAGATTTTTACCTTTGTCATTTTTTGCCACCTGCAAGAAAAGGAAACAATATCAAAATATATACATCAAGTCAAATCGATTAATACTTTAATGGATTATGAAGAAGTTTGGGAGTTCGAAGGTATTGGTTGTGCGATACAAGCAGGCATTTCGGTCTTTCTTGTGGAAAGCTTACAAAACAGGCAGGAAGAGATAGATGCATGCATTGAAAGGAAATATAGTATCAACAGCTACAGAAGAAGGCGGGAATACACTTTATGAAAGTGAAACAAGATTCAGGTTTATTCTGTATTTTTTGTATTAGTTTGCGTTATCAGCGACAAATTTCTGATAAGTAAGCACGTCTTCTTTGCTTCCTATGATTAAGGGTACTTTCTGATGGAGCTCTGTCGGCACAATGTCCATTTATATTTTCTTTGCCGGTTGTTGCCATTCCACCAGCTTGTTCTACTATAAATGCTAAAGGTGAGGCCTCGTATAATAAACGCAATTTACCTTTTGGTTTCTTTGGGTCTTTGTAATCGGCAGGATATAGGAATATACCACCGTAGAGTAGATTTCTGTGAAAATCAGATACCAGTGACCCGATGTAACGCAATGAGTATGGCCTGCCTGTGTCAGAATCTTTTTCTTTCAGATGGCTGATGTATTTTTTTGTCCCTTCATCCCAGAATTTCGCATTTCCTTCATTTGCACTATAGATTTTTCCTTTTGAAGGAGTTTTTATATCTTCATGTGATAATAGAAACTCACCCACACTGGGGTCTAGCGTGTAACCGTTTACGCCCTGGCCTGTTGTATAGACCAGTACAGTACTGGAACCATAAATGATGTAACCGGCAGCGACCTGATCACTTCCCTTTTGGAGGCAGTCTTCGAGTGTTCCGTTTTCACCATCTGTTTTCTTCCGATGTATGGAAAATATTGTCCCTATACTTACGTTCGCATCGATATTGGACGAACCATCAAGCGGATCAAATAGTAGTACATATTTACCTTTGGGGAACTTATCTGGAATGGGAATGACTTCGTCATTCTCCTCTGATGCCATTATGCAAAGATGTCCCCC
>CAXGMX010000021.1:0-15642 GCA_964010955.1 uncultured bacterium | reverse complement strand
GACACACCCGGATATGATGCCGAGGGAGTATATTCTCCCAAAGGGGACAAAATCATCTTTACGTCAGTACGAACCGGAGACCTGGAACTGTTCCTGATGGATCCGGACGGCTCCAATGTTGAACAGTTGACTGATACCCCCGGCTATGATGGAGGTGCTTTCTTTTCTCTTGACGGAGAGTGGATCTGTTGGAGGGCTTCAAGACCTCAGGGAGAAGAGCTTACAGATTATGTAGATCTTCTCAAGAACGGCTTAATCAGGCCCAGTAAACTTGAAATCTATGTTATGAACCTGAAAGAGCTTAAACCGATTCAGCTGACCAGTAACGGCGCCGCCAACTTCGGTCCTTATTTTCATCCAAGTGGTGAGAAAGTATTTTTGTGTCCAACATGGATGATCCCCAACATCGGAACTTTGAGATGTATATGGTTGATATAAATACCAAAGAGATAGAGCGTTTATCGTATAATCCGACATTCGACGGTTTTCCCATGTTCAGTCATGACGGTAAGAAGCTGGTCTTTGCTTCAAATCGTAACAACAGCAGGCCACATGAAACGAATATATTTATAGCCGATTGGGTGGATTAAGAAAAAAATTATCTAGCAACCACCTTCGTAGTGACAGAGTGTTCCTCATTGTCACGCATAAAAACGATTGTAATCTCGTCACCTGCCTGTAACGACTTTAAGATATCGGAATAGGCTTGCAGGTCTTCGATTACCGTGTCTCCGATGCGCGTAATGATGTCACCCTCCTGAAGACCAACTTTGATCGCCGGTGTATCAGGAGTCACACCGTCAAGGCGAACACCTTACCTGTATAAGCAAAGTCCGGAACAGTACCCAGAACGACTTTCCTCTTCGTCCGTGACCGTTCTTTCTGTTGAGCGGTGCTGTCTTTTGTACTGGTTAGTGTTGAGGTCAGAGGTTCCAGTCGTGCTGCGAGATATTCAACTACTTCTTTCAAGATGGCAGCTGTCTTGACCAGACCTGCCGTATCGATTCTATCAGCAGTGTCAGTTGGACGATGATAGTTATCGCGTGCACCGCTGAAGAGGTGTACAGAGGGCACACCTGCGTCGATAAAACTCTTCTCATCGCCATTTCCCGTATCTAAGGTTGACTGTTTGATTGGAACACCGGTTACGTAACCGGCGCCACGAAAGATATGTACCCATTCGCGTGCGGAGTAGTTACCGAATATGGTAAGTGCATCTTTACCTAATTGGCCAACTGTATCGATATTGATCATCGCCATAGTTTTTGAGACAGGATATTTATTTGCCTGCCTGATGTAATGCAGTGATCCGAGTTTTCCTGCCTCCTCAGCACTGAAGGCAACGAACACTACTGTACGTTCAGGCTGCCATTTTTTGCCAACCAGTCGTGCAAATTCCAGTAAGACAGAGATTCCGCTGGCATTGTCATCGGCGCCGGGATGAATCTTACCTTCGTTTCCTGCCAGACAATCAGGCCAACCAAGGCCGTGAGAATCGTAGTGTGCACCGATAATCACACTCTGTCCATCCAACTCAGGATTATTACCGGGAATAATACCTATTACGTTCTTAATAGTAACAACATCACGCTCAGGCATATCTACCTGTTCAGTCCAGGTTTGAAAGAACTATCGGACCCATCCCCGCAAGGTTGTAGACCGGCATCAGAAAACTGCCTGGCTATATAGGCAGCAGCTTTATCTAATTCGGGAGTGCCGAGGCCTCTACCTTTCAGTTCTTCAGAAGCGAGATATTCAATATCCTTTAACATTCTCGTTTCAGAGAAAACCGGAGGCAACTGTGCAAGTGCAGCACGTGACGCCATTTTGGCTGTCGCTAGCTCAACTTCCTTGCCATCACTTTGTAAAACGGCAATTGACATGGGTGAGTTGACAACCGGCCACTGGCCTTTAAAGACGTTGGTGGGTTCATCACCGGTAAAGCCAAGATAGCTGTACTTGTTATAATGTGGGAGTTTCCTTCCCAATCCAGGCATTGCCGCCACATTATCCGTAGCAAGCCAGGCCAGGGCGTGTTTGCTGTTAGACGGATGTCGCGCCATTATGACAATGGCATGTTGATCGTGTTTTAATTCCGTACTTTCGATATGCACTGTATCTTTCTTGTCTGTAAAGTCATAGTCGGACAGTGCATTTTTCATCATTGGCCGGAAGCTGTTCTCCCATCCAAACAACCAGACCGCACGATCAGCCGGTAATCCATCCAGTTCATTATCAAGCTTGATCTCCATGTTCACAGCACGGCCTTTCTGCCAGCCTTTCGCCAGATCATGATAGCCACGGCGGATTGATTCAGACGCTGCCGCGGGTAATACAACCAATACCTGCTCGGCTCCAAAGACCTGACTAAATGCAGGTGGGCTTTCATTGTGATCTAATGTGCGGAAAACGTCAAATTCAGGATCGACATCCAGGCGAACGGGTCGCATAGGGAAATTGAGTTCTAAATGATGCTGTTTTGCATTGACATCAATGCTTGTCTGGTATGCCTTCGCAACACCTTCCATGTGAATGGCGATCGGAATCTTTAATCGGTAGGGTTTTCCCTCCTGAGTCTGTTCAATAATGGCTGACAATACATAACCATCACCCTGTGGTGTCGCAGCAGCCTGGCGTACTCGCAGAGAAGGCGCGCCGGTCTTCTTTACCCATTGTTCAAACATGGATTCAAGGGGTTCGTCATTTACATTATCAAAAACCGTTTCAACATCGTCAAAAGAGGCAACCTTAAATTTGTATTTTCGATAAAATTTATGTAGTGCCTTGATAAAGGCCTGATCTCCCAGCTGCTGCCGGAGCATGTGAAACAGCATCATAGTCTTACCATAGCCTACAGCTTCAGTGACTGCACTATGCCGGGAACGGAATTTGGTAAGAGGAAAGTCTCTGTCTTTATTAGCGGTTACATAGTTCGTGTATTTCTGCAGAACAGAACGACGGTATTCAACGGCCGCCCCTCTCTGTTCCTTTATAAGATGGTCGGCAAGATACGTTGTCAGTCCTTCCGCCCAGTTACCTTTTTCGTAGTCAGTATATACACCGTTACCCCACCAGTTGTGAAGAATTTCGTGAGGATAAGAGGAATGGAGGATAAAAGGAAACCGAATAACCCTGGGGCCAAGAAGTGTGAATGACGGCATACCGTAACCGGTTTCCCAGAAATTCTCAACGAGTGCAAACTTGCTGTAAGGATAGGGGCCGAGAAGTCCTCGATACATCTCAAGGTACTGTGCAGTCGTATCCAGGTATTTCTGTGCAAGCTGTTCGTCAGGCTGGCGTAGGAAGGCCATGGCATTTACGGCGCCTGCAGCCTGTCCGTACTCGGTAAATTCAGCTGATATGAGGTAGATCTCCTCCTGCGGTTTATCCGTTACCCATGTATCGTTCCAGGAATCGGTTCCGGTAGAATGTTTTGTACGTGCACCCTGGCTGACTGATGACCAGCCTGCCGGTAATTCAACGTCCATTCGGAAAGTTACCAGTTCATCGGCGGAAATAGGATACCAGAAGCTGGACCCGCTTAAGAACACTCCTTCCCGGGAGATAATACCGGGTGATGAACTGAAGCTGCGCGCGTATTCTTCTCCGTATTCCTCAACCGGATGGAAAACATCACCCTGGTATTTGAGCGTGAACTGACGGACTCCCTGTGGCAGCTTGACCTCAAAGAGATTCATTGCAATATTGCCGTGCTGAAGTGATGGGTTGCTACTGAAGAATTTACCTGCTTCCGCACCAAGGCTTTCTCTTAGAATAGTATCCTTGTCCAGAACCTCAGGTTTGAGTCCCTTATGAAGTGTAAAATGGAATGATCCTGTATCTTGTGATACCGGGGGCAAGGTGATTTTATCAACTATTTCAAGCCTATGGCTGTCAGGATGCAGAGTGATCTTAAGGTCATGGTTGATCTGTCCGAATGTTGTTGATGATACGATCAGGATAAAGAAACTGATTTGTAAAAAACGCCACAACAACTGGCATAATCGAAAATTCATCTATGTTCTCCACTTGGTTGCAATAGTTCATATTAAGCTGCCTGGTTGCTATACTTCAGGCTGGGAGTTTTCCCCGGACTGGAAAACGCCGAGGACTTTCCCTAAACTGGCATGTATAAGTCCAGGCCTCACATCTTGCAGATACCCTGCTTTGACTCATCTACAAAGGTTGAGATCTCAGCAGCCGGACCAGAGGGATAGGCTGATTTAATTTTCTCCACAGCATCACTTATATTCAGGCCTGATTGAAAAAGTAATTTAAATGCCTCTTTAATTTCCTGTCTATCTTTAGTCGTTAATGTTGATCTCCGCAAACCGACCGAGTTCAGGCCGGCGATCGTATTTCCCTCTAACGGCTTTACCAGGCAGAATGGAGGTACATCTTTTGAGATACCACAACCGCCACCCAGCATAGCCAGTCGTCCTACTGTCACAAACTGATGCAAGACGCAATTTCCACTAATGAAAACCTGATCACCTACTTCCACATAACCTGCTAACAATGCACCGTTCGCGACTATAACCTTGCGGCCAAGTTTAACATTGTGACCGAAATGCGAAAACGCCATCAAAAAACAGTCGTCACCAATCTCTGTTACGGAATCAGTCTGAGTACCACGATTAATTGTAACACCTTCGCGTATCTGACAGTTCGCCCCAATAGAAACAAATGATTTTCTCCCCTCGAAGTTTACATCCTGAGGAATACCACCCAGAACAGCTCCCGCATGAACATTGCAGTGTGATCCTATCAAAGTGTACGGTCTGATACTGACATTGGGACCAATGACAGATCCATCTCCAATAGTCACATCTGCTTCAATAACTGTAAATGGGCCTACTTCAACATCGTTTCCCAGCTCAGCACCTGGATCAATAATAGCAGTCTTATGAATCATTTTATCCCCTCACTTATGCTTATTATGCACGGAGTTTTATACCAAAGGTATTACTGAGGTTTTCAACGATTTCTTCCTGCAACTTATCTACTTCTTCACTCTTCAAAGTTCTATCATCCGCCCTGAATACCAATCTAAAGGCTATGCTCTTCTTGCCCTTTTCTACCTGCTTACCCCTGTAGACATCAAAGAATTCGATGCCATCGACGTAGTCTATGTTAAGTGATTCGATACATTCTTTTATGCTTGCCCATGTAACCGCCTCATCACTTACAACTGCCAGGTCTCTCGCCACCATGGGTAATGATGGAATCTTCCGATAGGAGCTTTCAAGGTTTGTGTTATCTATCAGTATGTTGTAATCTAACTCTGCCACACACGGCTTGGTCCTGAAATCATAATCATTAATTACTTCTCTACTCAATTCACCAATATATCCCAGCAGCTTACCCCCCAGTTTGAGTTCTGCAGATTCTTCAGGATTGAATAGGCCAAAATCAGAACGCATGGTCTCAAGCTTTTGCACAATATTTAGTTGACTGAGTATGGCCTCTATAACACCTTTTAAGGATAGAAATCCTTCTTCACCAAGAATACACAGGCACTCCTTTTCTTCCGGCATTCCATCATCTTTCTGAGGTAAATATATCTTGGACAATTCATATATATTCGTCTTCTCTACGCCATAGTTCTGATTGTGTTTTTTTACACGCAGCAGATTATGCACAAGCGCTTTTCTCAGAAGATTTTCGTCCTGTCGTATCGGGTTAATAATTTTCAAACTGCTCATTTCAGACCAGATAGTACCATGCCTTTCATGCAGTTCGTCTACGATACTGTCAGTAATAACTTCATCAAAACCCAGTCCGGAAATAACAGATTTTGTTTTTTCAGTAACTTTGTCGAATATGTTGTCTTGTGTTAATTTTACACCTATATTACTTTCTGCCGGTATTTTATCGTATCCATGAATTCTGGCAACCTCTTCTATCAGGTCTACTTCCCTGTATACGTCCCCCCTGAAGCTGGGAACTTCTACAGTCAGATTGTCTTCAGTTTCCCCCTCAGGCTTTATCGTGAACTGTAAATTTTCCAGGATGTCCCTTGCTGTTTCCTTATCTATATGAAGCCCCAAAAGGCTGTTCATCCGGGACATCCTCAAGGCAACACTCACATTCTTACTTTCAATATAGTTTTGATCGATTACACCTTCTACAACCTGACCACCAGCTATTTCCATTATCATCTTTGCTGCCCTCCTTGATGCCCAGTCAACACATTCAGGATCCACACGACGTTCAAAGCGATATGAGGAATCCGAGATGAGACTCAGTTTTCTCGATGTTCTTCTGACGTTTCTCGGATCAAAGAAGGCACTTTCCAGGAGGATGTTCTTGGTTGTATCAGAAACTTCTGTATCCCTGCCTCCCATTATGCCCGCAATGGCTACAGGCCTTTGTGCGTCTGCAATCACCAGTATTTCATCAGTAAGTGTACACTTGCTGCCATCTATTGCCTCCATGGTCTCACCCTTCTTTGCCTTTCTAACAATAATTCTCTTCTCACTTAATTTGTCAAAATCAAAGGCGTGTAAAGGCTGACCGCTTTCCATCAAAACATAATTTGCAATGTCTACTATATTATTCACGGGACGCAATCCGATGCTGTTAATTCTTTTTTGAAGCCATTCGGGTGATGGGGCTATTTTTACATCTTTTATAATTCGTGCCGTATATCTCGGGCATAGTTCATTATCATCTATTGTAACACCGGTTAAATCATTCACATTCTCAGTTATTGTCTCATAATCCACACCTGGAATAATAAGCTCACTGCGTACAATAGTGGCAACCTCTCTTGCGATACCAATAAAACCCAGACAATCAGGCCTGTTAGAGGTAACCTCAACCTCCAGGCAGAAATCATCGTCCACAGGATTTATTGTATCAACTACCAGTCCTGCATTTGTCAATTTCTCGGACAAGTCCTCTACTGAGAGATCGTGTTTGCAGTAATCCTTAAGCCAGTTGTAGCTGATTTTCATAGTTTTAAAATTGTGACAAAAATCTCAGGTCATTTTCAAAGAAAAGCCTTATGTTATCTATTCCATACTTTAGCATGGTAAGTCTCTCCACACCCAGACCAAATGCGAACCCGGTATACTTCTCCGCATCATAGCCAACAGTCTCAAACACATTAGGGTCTACCATTCCTGCACCTAATACCTCAACCCAGCCACTGTGAGAGCAGACACTACATCCTTTACCCTTACAGATAGAGCACGAAATATCTATCTCTGCGCTTGGTTCGGTAAAGGGAAAGAAAGAAGGGCGAAATCTCATCTTAATATCCTGCCCGAAGTATGACTGGGCAAATAAGGTCAAAACATATTTTAAATCGCTGAAACTCACGCCTTCATCCACCATCAAACCTTCAATCTGATGAAACATAGAGGCATGCCTGGCATCAACTGTATCCGGCCTGAAAACCTTTCCGGGGGCGATCATCCTTATGGGAGGTTTCTTTTTCTCCATCACCCTTATCTGTACTGTTGAGGTCTGGCTTCTCAGAAGGCGCTTGTTGCCCAGATAAAATGTATCGAAATCTTCTCTGGACGGATGGTCTGCTGGTATGTTCAAGGCATCAAAATTGTAGTATTCGTGTTCTACTTCAGGACCGTATTCTATATCAAAACACAGCTTTCTAAAGATTTCCTTTATTTCATCAATGGTTTGTACTATCGGGTGTCGGTGGCCATAATGCTTGCGTTTACCCGGTAGTGACAAATCAAATATCTCTTTTGATTCAGAAGTCCGCCCTTCATCAGCAAACTTTACTTTTGCCTCTTCTATCCATGTACCGATTTCCTGCTTAAGTATATTAGCCGATTTTCCGGTAGACGATCTCTGTTCGGGAGGCAAACCTGGAATCGCCTTAACTATTTCATTAATAACACCGGCTTTTCTTCCGAGATATTTAGTCTTTATCTTTTCAACTTCTTCCAGAGATTCAGCCTTTGCTAAATCTTCCTTTGCCTGATTTTGTATTTCACTTAATCTTTCTTGCATAAGAATCAAATCAAAAGAGGATTATCTGCTTGATGAAATTTTGCGGAAAGATTTACCTGAACCAGATCGGTTATTTATTTCTATCCAATCACAAAGCCTGGAGAAATAAACGTAAACCTTTCATTGGCAACTCCGGGCAGATGACGTTAAGCCCACTCTGACTTTGTCAAAAACCCGGAATTTTTATTGTTTTGTTCCGGTTCAAGTAGAATCAAAAAAATGAAATTGGAGGGAAATTAAATATGCTGCTTTGACAACTCGACCAACTCATCAAAAGCTACAGGATCGTTCACTGCTGTTTCCGCTAATATCTTCCTGTTAACTTCAACATTGGCTTTTGTCAATCCATTAATGAAACGACTATAATTTAACCCACGCATTTTAGCTGCTGCATTTATGCGTAATATCCAAAGTTTCCTGAAGTCTCTCTTTTTTCGTTTTCTATCCCTATAAGCAAAGGCCAGTGCCCTCACATAAGTTTCACTGGCTTTGCGAAAAAGATTACCTCTGCCTCCCCAATACCCTTTTGTGGCATTTAGAAGTCTTTTTCTTCCTTGTTTCCTTGCTGAACCTTTTCTTGCTCTTGGCATTCTTAAAACCTTTCTTGTACTTATCTTTAAATTTTGACTATGCTTTTCCTAAAGCACGTAATAGTGTTCTGGTAAAACCCTTAGACACAAGGGCCGTTCTCTTGAGTCTCCTTTTATGATCCCCGGTCTTTCCAGACATTAGATGGCCTGCAAATGCCTTCTTCCTCTTAATCTTACCATTAGGTGAAACTCCAACCCTTTTCGCGAGCCCTTTATTAGTTTTTAATTTTGACATTCAAATACTCCTTCTTTCTTTTAAACTTTACTTTGGTGTTAAGATAATACCCATACTTCTTCCTGTTGACTTTGCTTGTGTTTCTACCTTGGCAATATCTTCCAGAGATCTTATAACTTCGTCAAATATATCTTTAGCCATATCCTTGTGTGCTCTCTCTCGTCCTCTAAACATCATGTTGACCAGGACTCTATCATTTCTCTCAAGAAATTTTCTTGCATTTTTTATCTTCGTCTGAAGATCATGTGCACCAATTTTTGGCCTTACCCTGATTTCCTTTAACTGAACGGTACGGCTTTTCTGATGTGATTTTTTGCTCAGTTTGTATTGGTGTTTACCATAATCCAGAATGCGGCATACAGGTGGATCTGTATTTGGTGAAACCTCAACCAAATCTAAGCCTAAATCTATAGCCTTACTGAGTGCATCAATCTTTTTCATGATGCCTAATTGCTCTCCACCTTCACCAACAAGCCTTACTGTCTTTGCATATATTCGTTCATTAATTCTCTGGTATTTCGAGATATCTCCACCCCCATTCTAAAAAATTTAATTTTCCTTAACGCAAGTATACCATTTGCTCAGAAAATTGATAAGGAGAAACACTAAGCTTTATTCTTAGCTTCCCCTTCAATACGTACCAGGAATTCTGACAAAGACAGAGACCCCTCGTCTCCGTCCTTACGACTCCTTACTGATACAGTATCTTCCTTTACCTCCCTGTCCCCTATGATAAGAAGATATGGGATTTTCTCCAAAGTACCTTCCCTGATCTTGAAGCCCGTCTTCTCATTTCTTAAATCACATTCAGCACGAATACCTATCTCAGCTAATTGATCTTTTATCTTATTACTGTAATCATCATGAGCGTCTGTTATTGGAAGTATCCTGACCTGTATCGGCGCCAGCCATAAAGGGAAGTCGCCGGCATAGTGTTCCAACAAACACCCAAGAAATCTCTCCATTGCACCAAGTACGGTACGATGTACCATAACCACCTTATGTTTCTTACCATCAGAGGCAATATAATTAACGTCAAACCGTTCAGGCAAATTAAAATCCACCTGAATGGTTGGCCCCTGCCAGCCTCTGCCCAGCGCATCCTTGATCTTTATATCGATCGCCGGCCCGTAGAACTTTGCCTCGCCTTCTTCCCTCGTATATTCCAACTCCTTTTGCTCAAGGGCGTTCTTCAGCGCTTCTTCAGCAAGATTCCAATTTTCATTCTCACCTATATACTTTTCTGATTCTCCCTTTCCCCTGACCGCAAGCTCTATCTCATATTCATTAAAACCAAAGCTCTGAAGCATATATTGCGCCAGATCTATAATGCCAACTATTTCATCCTTTAATTGATCAGGCCTGCAGAATATATGTGCATCGTCCTGCGTAAAACCACGAACCCTCAAAAGCCCGTGCAAAACACCCGACCTCTCAAACCTGTATACGGTTCCAAGCTCTCCCCACCTTAGAGGCAGATCACGATAGCTGCGAACCTTTGTCTGGTACATAAGAATTGCGAATGGGCAATTCATCGGCCTCAACATATATTCCTGCCCCTCAACCTCTATAGGGGAAAACATGCTCTCTTTATAGAAATCCAGATGGCCACTGGTTTTCCAAAGATCTATTTTTGCAATGTGAGGGCTGTAGACTATATCATAACCGCGTTTATAATGCTCCTCCCTCCAGAACGTCTCAATAATGTTTCTTATTCTGGCCCCTTTTGGATGCCAGAAAGCAAGGCCGGGACCACCTTCTTCATGAAAACTATAAAGGTCTAATGCCGTACCAACTTTTCTGTGATCACGTTTTTTAGTTTCCTCTAAAAACTTTAGATGTATCCTTAGATCCTTCTTATTCGTAAATGCCGTACCATAAATCCTCTGAAGCATCGGGTTGGTTTCTTTTCCACGCCAGTATGCTCCCGCAACACTCAACAGCTTAAATGCCGTAATCTTTTTTGTACTGGTGATATGGGGACCCCTGCACAGGTCAACAAAGCCACCCTGCCTGTAAAAGGAAATCGTCTGGTCTTCCAGCCCCTTGATCAGCTCGACTTTATATCTCTGACCTGATTCTTCCATCCTTTTTACAGCCGTATCGTTAGTCTCCTCAAAGCGGTCGAAGGTCTCATCAGACTCTATAATCCTTTTCATCTCTTCCTCTATCTTTGCAAGGTCGTCTTCAGATAGAGTTGTATCCAGATCAAAGTCATAATAGAATCCGTCCTTTATAGAAGGACCAATGCCAAGTTTAGCATTCGGATATAAATTAGTAACTGCCTGAGCCATCACATGAGCAGTACTATGCCTGAGTATCTCAAGTCCATCCTCAGAATCTGCCATCACGAAGTCCAGGGTTGTATCCGACTCAATCTGACAATCAAGATCCACAAGCGTACTGTTTACCTTGCCGGCAATTGCAGCTGGTCCGTGATTTTGATCAGCAATATCGCTGGCGACATCCTTAACAGTCACCTTATCTTCATATTTCCTTTCAATGCCACCGGGCAGTTTTATCTTTACCATTTTGACTAACTATTGATGCAATTTCTAATAATAAGGAAAACCATCATTTTTACCTGATTTCCCATATCTTTTCAACAAATATTTTCTGTTGTTAAAAACAATTTGACATTAATATTTTCATAAACTATAATCCTAAAACAAATTAAGGAAAACATTTAATAACAAGAGGTTAAAAATGCTCAAAAATATCGAAAAACAACTGAATCCGCTAAAAACAGGCTAGTACATTTAAGGGACTCTCTTTGACCTGACTTCCAAGGAAAAAGAACAGAAAGATATCGAAAGACAGTTAGAAAGTGCAGATTTCTGGAACAATAAAGAAAGGGCACAATCTACCATACAAAAGCTTAAGATATTAAAGGAATTAACCTTACCTTTTCACGAATTACAAAAATCGCTTAATGATATCGTTGATTTATCAGAACTTGCTGATGATGAGGACGAAAACGATAAAGAATTAGAAACAGAGATTACAAAAGATCTGCAATCATTTACCCAAAAGCTGGAAAAACTGGAATTCCGCATGATGCTGAGTGGTAAAAATGATTGCTGTAACGCATTTCTTAATATACATGCTGGTGCTGGGGGCACAGAATCATGTGATTGGGCTTCAATGTTATTAAGAATGTATAGTATGTGGGCAGAAAAGAATAACTATTCCATGGAAACGATCGATCTTCTGCCCGGTGATGAGGCAGGAGTCAAAAGGGTAACTACCCTTATTAAGGGCAGTTTCACTTATGGTTATTTAAAGTCGGAAATTGGTGTCCATCGCCTGGTTCGCATATCACCATTCGATTCTAACAGTAGACGTCACACCTCGTTTGCTGCAGTTGACGTAATTCCTGAAATCGATGTTGAGATAGACATAGAAATTAACGAAAAGGATTTAAAAGTTGATACTTACCGTGCTTCCGGTGCTGGAGGCCAACACGTTAACAAAACATCTTCTGCTGTCAGGATTACGCATATACCAACCGGTATAATAGCACAGTGCCAGAACGACAGGTCTCAACACAAGAATAAAGCTACGGCCATGAAGATGTTAAAGTCAAAATTGTATCAACTTAAAGAGAAAGAGCTTGAGAAAGAGTTTGCAAATGCATATGATGAAAAGGGTGAGATTGCGTGGGGCCATCAAATAAGGTCTTATGTTCTTCAGCCTTACACAATGATAAAAGACCTGAGAACAGGAGAAGAGACCCCTAAAACACAAGCGTTCCTTGATGGTGAAATTGATGATTTTCTTACAGCATACTTGAAATGGAAAATTGGCAAATAGATCCTATCGAAATATCTTTATTATTATTCTAAAACAGATTCTCTACTACAATGAATACTCTGGAAAACACAGACCCTGAAATATTCGCTGCAATCAGCGACGAAATAGAAAGACAACAAAGTCACGTTGAACTTATTGCTTCGGAGAATTATTGCAGTACTGCCGTAATGCAGGCACAAGGTTCAGTAATGACTAATAAATACGCTGAAGGTTATCCCGACAAGCGTTGGTATGCAGGATGCGGAAAAGTAGACATAGCCGAAAAACTTGCCATCGAACGGGCAATGGATATTTTCGGGGCAGAACACGCTAATGTCCAGCCACATTCCGGTTCTCAAGCAAATATGGCAGTCTTGTTTTCATCACTCACACCCGGAAACAAGATATTGAGTATGGATCTTTCACATGGCGGACACCTTACACACGGTTTCAAAAAGAATTTCTCAGGCCAATTGTACGAGAAGATAACATATGGAGTAAGCAAAGAAACTGGATATATTGATTATGACGAATTAATGGCGATTGCAAAGAAGACTAATCCCGATCTGGTAATAGCAGGAGCCAGTGCTTATCCGAGAGAACTTGATTTTGCAAAATTTAAGGAAATTGCAGATGAGGTCGGTGCACTTTTCCTGGCAGACATTGCTCATTTAGCAGGCCTGGTCGTAGCAGGAGTGCACCAGGACCCTATACCTTATGCTGACTTTGTAACTACCTCAACCCACAAAACACTAAGAGGGCCAAGAGGCGGATTAGTACTTTGCAAATCTAAATATGCTTCAAAAATAGATCAATTTGTTTTTCCCGGTATCCAGGGAGGGCCGTTAATGCACGTAATTGCAGCCAAGGCCGTAGCATTTAAGGAAGCTAAAACCGAGGAATTCAAAGAAGCTCAGATTCAAACACTTAAAAATACAAAAAAGCTGGCAAATGAGCTGAAAGATAAAGACTACAAAATAGTTTCAGGAGGGACAGACAACCATCTTTTCCTTGTAGACCTTTCAAATAAAAATATTTCAGGGACTGAAGCACAGGAAACTCTGGAAAAAGCAGGCATTATCCTCAACAGAAATATGATTCCCTTTGATAAAAGATCCGCAAACGATCCGAGTGGAATAAGAATGGGAACCCCAGCAGTTACTACACGCGGTATGAAAGAACCTGAAATGTGTCAAATTGCCAACTGGATCGATAGCGCACTCAATGGGCGTGGAGATAACAATAAATTAAGGACAATCAAAAGCGAGGTTGTAAAATTCTGTGCCACTTATCCGATTTACAGTGAAAACACGGCTTTAGTAAGTTAAATATTCAGCTAAAGCTTTTCCTGCCTGAAACTGACAACTTATTATTCAACACCTCAATACACAGGTTAACCAAGCTTTCTATGGATAACAAAAAAATCAAAAAGAGAATATTAGTCCTGGGCACAGGAGGATGGGGCACTGCGCTTTCGATTGTATTACACAACAAGGGACACAATGTTACTCTCTGGGGTTCAACACCTGACTATGTTGAGTACTTAAAGAAACACAGAGAAAACAAGAAATATCTCAAAGGTATCGAAATCCCATCTGACTTAGAAATAACTTCAGATATTGCAAAAGCACAAATTGAAACCGATCTTATAGTTGTTGCCATACCGACACCTTATGTCAGGAAAACCATTAAGCCGCTGGAGAACCACTATGTCCCTGGAACACCAATTGTAAGCGTAATAAAAGGTATCGAAAATGAAACACTCATGCGCGGCAGTGAAATACTTAGAGACGTGTTGGGCGAACAGCCTATTGCACTGCTCCTGGGACCAAGCCATGCAGAAGAAGTAGCAAGGAAATTACCTACTACTGTTGTGATTGCATGTAATGATATTCAGGTGGCAAAAGAAATTCAGGACATTTTCATAACAGAGAGGTTTCGAGTTTACACTAATACAGATGTAATAGGCGTTGAAATTGGAACATCAGTCAAGAATGTCATAGCAATTGCGGCGGGAATCTGTGATGGACTAGGCTTTGGAGACAATTCAAAAGCAGCTCTGATAACCAGAGGACTTGCAGAAATGACGCGTTTGGGGGTTGCAATGGGCGGCCAAAGGGACACATTCTCAGGGCTTGCCGGACTTGGAGATTTAATAACCACTTGCGTCAGCCCCTACGGCAGGAATCGTCTGGTAGGCGAACAAATTGCTAAAGGCAAGAAATTATCCCAAATACTGGAAGAAATGGATCAGGTAGCGGAAGGAATATTGACTACAAAGTCAGTCTGCAAATTAGCAAATAAATACAACGTTGAAATGCCTATCACAAAAGAAATCTATAATATACTTTTTGAAGATAAAGATCCAATTAAGGCTGTAAATGAACTGATGGTTCGTGAACCGAAATCAGAAATAGAAGAGATATATCCGGAATAAAATTACCCGATCATATCCTATATTTAAGAACTCCTTAAGCCAGTATCATTCTTTTTCAGAAGGAGGGGTTCCTAATTCTTCCAGAAATCCTATATATCAAAGTCAGAGGGTTCTACAGTAGATTGTTTCTTCTCTTCTGCCTCTTCACACTTGCCTGATTCGGCATAGGCAACACCGAGAAAGAAATGAGCCAATGCATCATCGGGATTATTCCTTACTTCTTCTTTTGCATCTTCAATCGCTCCCGCGTATGATGCTACATGTGCTGTGGGTGCTAAAAGAAACACAAACGATATGATTAAGATGTGTAGTAAGTATTTTCTCATATGTATCCTTCTAATTAAATTAATAGAATAATATGGAGAGCTACTCTATCACCCTATGACTTATTTTTAATATTCTGGCTTTTTCAGAAGATGTAGGATATTTTATCTTTTACTTGTTTCTTAAGTTTCAGAGTCTAATTTTGCTTCATACAGAGTCTTTGCCTCGGAAAGTTTCGTTTATGGATAATATTTCACTTGAGTAAGGTTGGCACCACGCAGGTCGGTACCACTCAGGTCGACATCACGCAGGTCGGCTTCATGCAGGTAGGCACCTCTCTA
>CAXGMX010000020.1:0-16456 GCA_964010955.1 uncultured bacterium | reverse complement strand
TATCAAATGAAATCTTTGCAGAGAGCCGGCATCCGTAATTTTCAGCATGTCTGCCAATCTCACTAAGGGCAGTATTTACTGCATGCCAGTGTGTGGAATCAGTCTCCGTTGGCATACTGCCTATTTGTACGGTTACAATATTGGTTTGTAAATCGAGAGCAAGATTTATAATCGCTTTTTATTCTATTGATGAGAAAATCAAATTCATTTTCATTGATAAACCCTATCCCTAATTCACCTCCAAGGGCACAGAGTTCTAATCTGTTTAAATCTATAATACGCCTTAATTCCCGCCTTCCTGTCTGTGATAGATTTTCAGGGGTTATGTCTCTTTGTGTCGCATCGATCTGGATGCCTTTGAAACCAAGAGTGGAAGCAGTCTTGATACCATCCTTAATCCTTAATCGAAGTGATTCCAGCACAACACCTGTTTTTTGCCTTATCATAATATAGAGCGGCATAGCCGCAACCAAGTTTAAAGTGCCTTAAGTGAACTAAAGTGCCTAAAGTTAAAGAAATCATTTTTATCCATGCAGCCGTTGTGGTAAACTTCCAAATATGGATAGAGAAAAACGTTACAATTATTATCAAGTCACTTAAAGAATAGAAAATACTGTTAAAACAACTGTCTTGCAAGCGAAGCCATAATGAGGAGCCTTGCAAAAGAGTTAAACGCTGATATTGAAAAATGGGGACTGGCCGGACTCCTTCATGATCTTGACTTTGAAAAAACAAAGGACGATCCCGCAAGCCATACACTGGTCTCGTCCAGGATACTGGAAGAGCACGGCATAGATAATGAAACAATAAAAAGCAATAAAAGGTCACAACGCAGAAGCCCTGGGCATAAACAGAGAAACCACACTGGACTTCGCACTGGCCGCTGCTGAGACGGTTACGGGCCTTATTATTGCAACGGCACTTATCTAATCCTGATAAAAAACTGGAAAGTGTAAAGATCAAGTCCATTCTAAAAAGAATGAAAGAAAAAGCATTTGCCAAGAGCGTAAACAGGGAAATAATTAAAGAGTGTGAACACCTTGGTATTCCATTAGAAAGGTTTATTGAGATTTCTCTAAAGGCCATGCAGGAAATAAGCCATGATTTAGGTTTATAGTAATAATTGCTGTCTTGTTTTTAAGTCTCATTCTTCTATTTTCTCAAATGAATCTTTGCCGGCACCGCATGCCGGGCAAACCCAATCATCCGGTAATGTTTCAAAAGAAGTATCAGGCGGAATACCATTAATACTATCTCCTTTTTCCGGATCATATATATAACCGCAAACAGAACACTCCCATTTAGCCATCTTAATAATCTCCTGAATGTTAGTTGAATTTCTAATTCTATCAAATGCTACTATGTGAGGCTGCTGCCTGAAGAGACACAGGCTGAGGTTTCCTCTATTAATTCACTTGCTGCAGATATGACGTCTCCAATAACCGTATCTATTGGTTCATCCAGTGATGCTCCGGCAGCACGCACGTGGCCACCCCCTCCAAAATCGGATGCTAATTTACTTACATCTATCGTGTGTTTTGAACGAAAACTCACCTTTGTTTTTCTCTCTCCCAGCTCCCTGAAAATAACTACAACTTCCACCTCATTTACTGCACGGATAAGATCAATCATTACATCCGTGTCCACGAACTCTACACCGGATGATTTAATCATCTTCTTCGTCATCTTTGTCCATACCAGCTGCCCGTCACATTCTGAACTTAAGGCACCAAGCATAAGGCTTAGTAACTTCAAATAGCTTATGTGTTTGTTCTGATACAGCTTTTCGTATATTATCTGGGATTTTACCCCGGCCTTTATTAAAGCAGAACTAACCTTTAAAGCCTTTGCACTTGTATTACTGAACTTAAACCACCCTGTATCAGTTGCAATTGAGAGGTATAAAGGAGTTGCTATCTCCAGTGTAATCTCCCCGTTCATATGTGTGATCAAATCATATATCAGCTCTCCTGCAGAAGATGCGTCCTTGACTATAACATTTATGTCAGCAAAACCGGGATTCGTTGGGTGATGATCTATACATATCTTAGTAATCCGGCTGGCCTTGATCATGTCTGCAAAATCACCCAACTGGCCCCAGTCAGCCACATCAACCATAAATATAGCATCAAAATCATTAAGGTTAATATTAACATCTTTACTTTTCAGAAACTTAACGTCCTTATCAGGATCAAAACAACTGTAAACAGGAGGCAGTTTTTCGTTGTTTACTATTACGGCCTCTTTATTTAAATCACACAAAAAACGCTTAAGTGCAAGTTCTGAACCGATCGCATCTCCTTCTGAAAATAGATGGGTCGTTATGATAAACTTTTTGCCACCATTAATAACATCTACAATTCTTTCCCACATGGTTATTAATATATCCCCTTTCAGTTGTCAAATTTATGCATAGGAATTTCAATGTTGATAACACTTCGACTCCGCTCAGTGTGACACCATCCTGAGCGGAGTCGAAGGATAGTCTTTTGTCGCAACAGCGACCTAACTTGAGATAAAATATCCCTGTCCACATCCTTAATGGTGCAGATGTGGCAGGGATATTTACCTACACCTCCAGCATCCATGGAATATCTTCCTCTGCACACCAGAGCGATGGTTCCGTTATTATGCGAAATTCATCCTTGAACTGCGTAACATGAGCACTCTCCATTTTTATAAGTGCTTCAAACAGTTTCTTCGCACCTTCATCTTTTGTCTTCTTTACGGCGTTTTCATAGAATTTGCAGGCATTTGTCTCTGCCTCTATTATTATTTTTATTACATCCTCATAACCTGCCTTTTTTTCAGGCCTCTTCACTTTGACGGCTTTAGATACTTTCATCTTTTTGGCTTCAGGGCTTTTTACCGAAATTATCCTCATACCATTCTTTTAATTGCTCATAATGTCTCTGTTCTGCATCTGCCATTACGTCAAACTTAAGCTTTGCTGCCTTGTCTTCAAGCTGTGCCGATATTTTCCTGTACAAGCCGCTAGCCTTGAGTTCTTCTCCCATTGCAGTCTCTACTATATCCAAAGTAAGATCTTTGCCTTCTGAATCAATTTGCTTTTTCTGCAAGATTTAGACTCCTGATAATTTGTGAGAATATTTGAAGGTATATAATATAAAGAAGGGTGTACATTATCAAAAGAAAACTTTGGTTGATGGTCTGTTTGTTTCGGGCGTGTTGTCTGCACGTCATGCATGCGAAGACATTGATGATTCTATAATCAGGAAATTAAATAGCCGATGCACACTTTCTGCCAAATTCTTCACATTCATTCAGCGCTTCCTCAGAAGGTATCATCCTTAACTTACAACCTTCAGCAACTATCTTGAAACGTAAACTTTTTAATATGTCTTCAATTATCTGTACGGCTTCACCGCTCCAGCCGTAACACCCAAAAACAGCCGCCGCCTTGCCCCTGATATTCAGTGTTACAAGGCTCGAAATAATATCGAATATGGGCTTTGGCGCCTTCGCATTCAGTGTGGGAGTACCCAGAAGAATCTCATCAGAGGCCTCGATCTCATCAAGCAAAACCTCCAAATCAGTATCTGCTGCATTGAAAAGAGAAACATCTGTATCAGGAAGGCATGCTCCTCTATAAATAGACTCTGCCATTCTTTTTGTGCTGCCGTATGATGAAACATATATAATTGTAATCTTTTTTTTGTCAGGATATCTTTTTGTCCTTCCTGACCATTCCCTATATGCATCAATATATTTTTCTATATTTTCTCTCAGTATTGGACCATGGGAGGGTGCAATAATTTCTATATCAATATCCTTTATATTATCCAGGGCATTAATAACGTGCTGTTTAAAAGGCCTTAATATCGTATGATAATAAAATTCGTATGCACTAAATGCATCTTCCTTGGAGCCCAGTTCATCGTTAAATCTTTTATCACTGCAATAATGTGAACCAAACGCATCACACGGGAATAGTATCTTGTCGGTTTCAAGATACGTAAACATAGTATCAGGCCAATGGAGAAATGGAGCGGATATGAACTTTAACACCTTACCGCCAAGATCAATACTGTCACCCTCTTTCACCTCTTTGTAATCAAACTCTTTGTGTAGAATATTCTTCACAAAAGTTCTGGCGCCTCTGGAGAATACAGGGATTGCCCTGGGCGCTAACTCCATCAATCTGATCAAACCGCCCGAATGATCCGGCTCTGTATGATTGATAATTATATAGTCTATATCTTCCGGCCTGACTAACGATCTTATTTTTGAAATAAACTCGTCAACACAATTCGCCTTTACCGTATCTATAACAGCTACCTTTTCACCGCGAACCAGATATGAATTATAAGTCGTACCGTACTCAGTAGGTATAACTATGTCAAATGTAGCGAGGTCCGGATCCAGCACGCCAATCCAATAAACGTCTTCCTTAATCTTGACCGATTGTTCCATTTATTCCGCTTCCTTTTGCAGATGTTTGATTTCTAATCTACGTGGAGTACTTCCGGTGCTTACCGACCATTTCTTTGGTGGCCTTATATCATCCATGTAATGCATCATTTGCTGTTTATCAAGTTGGTCATATATTTGATTCCATACACATGGTATATCTTCCGACACTTCACATTTACCGCCCATCGATCCTCCACACGGACCGTTGAGCAAACTTTTTGAACACCTGCTTATGGGACAGAATCCACCCGTTTCAGCCAGTACACAATCTCCACAACCGGCACATCTTTCCAGAAATAATCCGGGTTCTACGGGCGCTCCCATGAAGGTGGTATTAAGTCCGGGAACTACTCTGACCGGCGTATATTTTTCTGCTAATGTCTGCACTCCCACACCACAGGCAATAGAAACTACTGCATCATAATCATTAACATAATTACCTACTGGTTCTACATATTCCTGTTCACACTGCCTCAACACAGTCTCTTCCCTTACTTCAAGCTCTCGGCCATCTCTTTTTGCTGCAATGCGTAATTTTAATGCAAGCTCTTCTACCTGTTTCTGGCCGCCTGTATGACATACGGTCACACAATCTCCACAGCCAATTACACAAATTTTACTGAAGTCTTTAACCAGGTCATATATTTCTTTAAATGGTTTTGACTCAGCTACTATCATAGTTTATCTCCCTGAGAATATTTGAATTTATGTAAAATCTATATGGGTAATAATAACACAAAAACAATGGAAATGAAGTAAAAAACCGTAGATTATTATAGCCGCACCCGTAAAATATTTCTGACCAGGATCAAAAGTTTGTTTCAGGTTTTGTTTTTATGCTAGAATGCGGCATGAATGATGTAGTTTATTTAGTATTTCTCTGGTGCTTCTTTGGATTTGTACATAGCATTATGATCTCACATTTCTTTAAAGAGATATTAATTAAGTTCACCGGGAAGACATTCGAAACGTATTTCTATAGAATTATTTACAATCTGATCTCGCTTGTTATTTATTTAAATATTGTCTGTTTCGTTAAAAACAGCACAGAAACATTTTTACTGCCACACCCTTTAATATATTTCTTTACCATTATAAGCCTTGCAGGGTTTCTGATTGCGGTTATTGCCTTCTTTTGCATGCAGAATTAATACATATCACCCTGCCACTCAACTTCATTAAAACCTTGATAAAGTACAATATACTTTATTTTCTGCCATTTTATTTTTAACAACTAAATCAGGAGTTCTTTAGATAGAGTAATTTGGCATAAGTAATTTTGTGTTAAGTAATTATGACTGTGTTTATAGCCTTATCTTTATCCTGCCTCATTAAATAATGAATGAAAACAATAATATCCATAATTACCCACAAGTATTGTCAAATATTTCATAAATATTTGACATCAATAAACATACAACCTTCAATGCAGTAAGCAATAAACCTGTAGCTGCCTTTCCGCTGGAAATGTATTAAATATTTCTCATAAACTCGAGAGGAACAGCCTAGTGCTAGTTTATATCTATTGCCTGAGGATCATTAATACCTAGGGTTTAGGATTGTTTTGGTTGAAATATATCATTATAAAAGCAACAGAGTAATTACAACCAAATCAAGAAGAAAAAGTTAACAATTTTCAGCCAATTAAAGCAGAAAAATCTCTTGACGAAAATATGTTTTGATGTATAATCCCTTGTCTGTTTTGATTTTCCAGGCTGACAAAACATCTCTAGTAGAGAGGGGTGATATTAGCCGCGATTTCTATTTTGATTTGTGCAACAAAAAGCCTACTGCAATTTAGATTGTTTTATTTTTTAATTTTGAAAGGAGAGAGGAATGTTTAATAAGTTGAAATTTACTTTAGTGTCGCTAATGGCTGCCGGATTAATCTTCTGTTTGGGCAACGTAAGTTCTGCTTATGATGAACCACCTGCAACAGTCATAGTTCAGGTTACAGCAATGGGTTCACCGATTGAACATGCTGACGTATGTGTAGGAGATAATTCTGATTCTACAGGCCACAACGGAAATAAAGTTTTCCAGGTAGACAAGGGAAGATACACTGTTTCAGTTGAGGACCACCATGGTAATACAGATAGTAGAGAAATCCGTGTTAATCCGGGAGAAATTATACAGGTAACATTTGATTTAGGTGCTCCAGGCCGTCCAGCTACCGGCGGAGGTCATTGACTCTCACTTACTTTTAGTAAGAACTAACTACAGGCTTCAGGGTTCATGCTTAACCCTGAAGCCTTTTTTTATTTAGGAAACATTTCACAAGCCTCACTATTATTCTGATCTCTGCCTAGAGATTCATTACCGTTATCAAATCCTATCGACAAGTTCGACATTCCTGAATATTACATCAGATTATGTTTCCATTCTTAAAAGTGGTCCATTCAGAGAGAACGTTCACAACTTCTGTCAATTTCAGTAGAAATGGAAAACAGCAATACATATCACAGTTGATTTATATCCAAGCATTAGTATAATGAACTCCGATGGAGAACAAAATGGATGTGGAAGCAATTATAGATAAGATCCGCAATGCTGAAGATGTTACATTAAAACCCATTGCAGACATTGTGGCACTTAAGATATCCAAGGGCCCGTATGACGGAAAACCGGAAAACAATCTCATTAAAGCTGAGAAAATAACGGCAGAATATATTTCAGAAAATTACAGCACTCTGGAAGAATTTTACGAAAGTGTGCCAGAATCAGGTGAAGGAATCAAGGGAATACAAACCTGTGCAGATGCCATTTATCAATACTATACCGACAGTGACCGTTTAACCTTTGACACAGTAAAGGAAAGAATAAGCAGTAAGAAAGATATAAGGTTAAAGACAATTGTTGATCTGGTTGCATACAAAATGGCACAATGCTCGGATGCCAAAGGTGTTGATTTGCATTCTATCTCTGCCCAGACTTTCGTAGCTGAATATATTTCAAGCAACTTTAAAAGCAATAAAGAACTTGAAAACAGGATATCGAAATTAGGAAAAGACGTGAAAGGTTTAAATGCTTTTGCTGATATTGTGTACGATTTTTTTCTTAATAAGGACAAATGAAGGCCATCTTTGTACATCTATCCGGAAGCAAGAGAGGTAAAACCGAGTCTTTTACAGACTCGAAAATCGGTATTGGAACAGACTCCTCAAGTAATCTAAGGTTTAATCTGCTTACCGACAAGAACACATCACCTCTTCATGCCGAAATAAATCTAAGAGAGTGTGATTACATCCTGAAGGATTTAGACAGTTCAAAAGGTACCTTCGTAAATAACAGGTTGATAGAGGAAGTTGTTATTCATGATGGCGACCTTATTGAGTTTGGTGATAATGGGCCAAGGGTACGTTTCAGAATAAAAGCTGAGGAAGGAGATGTATGTAAGCCGTTCAGAGAAATGCTGGCAGATTCTATGGATCTTGCAAGAGAGCCACATAAAGGCAGAAAACTAATTACGGCGACATCTTTTCTCAAAAACTTACTGACTGAAGCCTTTACACAATCTTCATTCAAATTCAAACTTGTTACCCTCCTTATCTTCTTCCTCACAACTGTTGGAACTGGTACATTATTCTATGCCATATACTCCAGCCTGACAGAAACAACGAAAAGAGTGGAACTATTAGAATTTGAAAGCGCCATCGGTGAAAAGATAATCAAAGATTTCAGTAAAGGTATCTGCTTGATCCAGTGTTCTTATTCGTTAGTTGACGAAGTATCAGGTGAACCACTGAAAGTATGGGATAGTGAGCATTTACTGACTAAAGATGCTTTCGACATTACCGGAACAGGATTTATAATCAGCAATAGCGGCAAGGTACTAACAAATCGCCACGTAGTAGAACCATGGTGGAAACAGCTGGGAAATTTCATTCCTACAGAGCCGGGTTTAAAACCCAGGATCGAGGTATTAAGGGCCTTTTTCCCGAACGTAAAAAATCCTGTTCTGCTTAAATTGGAAAAGGTCTCTGAGGTGGCCGATGTTGCCTTGTTAAGTTTCGAACCTGAAGGTATAGATATACCTGTACTTGAATTGGATTTGAGTGGCAAGGATGCAATAGAAGGGGAACCAGTCGTCCTGTTGGGTTATCCGGCCGGCATGAAGGCTCTTTTCGCAAAGACTGATCCGGATATTGCAAAGGAGATATCAAAATTACCTTTTTTAGAAGCCGCCCAGGAACTTTCAAACCACCACTTGATAAAACCTATATCAACCCAGGGACATATCAGCGATGTCTTAAACGAAAGAATTATCTACGACGCATTGACAACTGTTGGCGGTAGTGGAGGCCCGCTTTTTAACAACAAAGGTAAGGTAATTGCCATAAATTATGGTATCTTTCGTGGTTTCAGTGGTGCAAACTTTGGTGTCCCTATAAAGTATGCCATAGAGTTAATAGAAGATGAAAAACATTGATACGATTATCTTTGACATGGATGGTGTGGTTGTGGACGGTATGCCCTACCACATCCAATCATGGAAAGAGGCATTGTCAACTATAGATATGTCTGTATCTGACCTGGAAATTTACCTGATGGAAGGCATGACAGGCAGGGAAACAATGGATGTATTTGTCAGTAAAAGCAACAGGTCTCTTTCAGATGAAACTGCTGAAAAGGTGATTAAACTTAAACGCAAGATATTTAATGAAATATTTACCGTAACATTAATGAAGGGTATTAAGGATTTTCTATTTGAATTAAAGGATCGCCGGTACAACCTTGCCCTGGTAACCGGTACTCGTTTAGAGGTTGTAAAAAAGGTTCTACAGGTGGGGCTGGACGGCATCTTTAAGGTTATCGTTACCGGTGAAAGTGTAAATAATGGAAAGCCTGATCCCGAACCCTATGAAAAGGCCGTAGAAGAACTTGGCGCCAGGAAAGAAGATTGTATAGTAATTGAAAATGCACCGGCAGGCATAACTTCTGCAAAGAGTGCGGGCTTGACATGCTTTGCAGTACAAACTTCTCTTCCGGAAGAATATTTAAAAGATGCAGACAGGATATTTCGAGACATTGATGACGTCTCTAAATTTTTATTAAAGTGATGAGCAAAGCAACATTCTTTTCTTTGTGTTTTATTCTCGTTATCTCTTTTCCCGTAATATCTGAAGCATCGCAAATAGATTTTGCCTGGGGTATTCCTGAATCTCACTCATATAAAAAGGGTTCAGAAGACGAGAAAGAATATTTAATCTGGTGTTACTCAATAAGAAATACTATTGATAAAGAAATTACGGTACCTATAGCAACTTTGCTGACAACTGACACAAGAAAATATTATGAGGATGAATACTTTCCGGAGATTGCAGAGAAAGTTTCCGATGGAGTGGGAGAATATATCAGTGCGGATGAAATGAAAGGAAAACTTGGTCCCGGAGTTACCAAAAAAGGGATTGCAATATTTGAAGGCATTGACCCCCATGCGAAAAAGATAAATATTTTTGTGACAGGATTGTCACATCTCCTCTTTTGGAAATTAGGGCAAGTGGATTATGCCTATAAAATTACTTATAGGAAATCCGGTAATAAGTGGATACCGGAGGAACACGGTTTCTCAAAAGACAGTTCGCATAAAGAACTATACCGATAAGTTTAAGTAGCGATTAATGTTAAACCGGTAATTCAGAAGACTTGATGACGGTACCCATTGGAAAGTCTTATGAGGACATATTCTGTATTTTTTCTTTTAAAAGTCTTCCGGATTTGAATCGCACAACTCTTTTTGGAGGTACTTCTACGGTTGCACCTGTCTTAGGATTTCTTCCAATCTTAGCCCCTCTTTCAACTGTAGTGAGAATACCAAAGTCCCTGAACTCTAAACGGTTCCCTTTTACAAGTTCTTCAGTACAGAACTCCAGGAAAAGCTGGATTGTTTGTTTAGTAACTATTTGCGGGCTTTTTAATTTCTGGGAAATAGCCTCAGTTAATTCTCTCTTTGTTATTGTGGCCATATTCTATTTACTCCTAAACATTTACAATTCATAAAATCGCAGTTATTATACACATAAGTTTAATTATGTCAATAGCTTTGAGAAAAAAGCTGTCTTTTTAACTGGACTTTCTTTAAAGAGTGTATTTATAATAACTTTATAAAAGATAAGGCTTTTAAGGTTCAGTTATGAAATTCACCGAATTTGTACATAAGTATAATAAAACAAATAACTTCCCTTTCTATATAGTAAGCGGAAATGAGTATTTCTTAAAGAAACAGGCTTTAATGGAGATAAAAAAGCGGTTCTTTTCTGAAGGAGGAGTTGAACAGGGCTTGATCGAGTTTAATGGCAAAGATACCGATCGTAATCCTGCAGGCAACCTGACAGAAGGCAATAATCCGAAAAAAGCCGGACCTTCCACTCTGTTTAATGATGTCATTGATGAAGTCAGAACCACTCCCATGTTTGGAAAACGCAAACTGATAATAGTTGAGAATGCTAATACATTCCTGGGTAGAGGCCAGGATAAAATTATAGGCTATCTTAAGAATCCTTGCAGTGTTAACTGCCTGGTTTTAGAAGTCTTATCCATAGACAAAAGGACAAAATTAGCAAAGGCCATGGACGGCAAACAAGGCATACTCATTGAGTGTGACAAACTTTATGATAAACCTGCGCCCTGGGAAACGAGGAAACCGGAGCATGATAGTGAGTTAACGAGATGGATTGTTATGCACGCCGGGAATTTTGACAAAATCATAAATCTGAAATCTGCTTTTTGTCTCCAGGAGAAGACAGGAAACGACCTGGCAATTATTAATAATCAGATAGACGCATTATCAGTTTATACAGGTGACAGGAAAGAAATTACCATAGAAGATATTCAAGATTTGTTAGGTGTCAGTCACAGGGAGAAACTTTATAATCTACTCGATGCAATTGGTATGAAGGACACTATCTCAGCAGTAAGAATGGCAGAGAATATCTTCGATGTTGGAATGGAAAATGAGCGCAAGAATATCACTTATGATGCAAAGTCAATTGCCATAACAATAGTAAGTTCATCACATAGAAGAATGAAGGATTTATGGAAGATTTTGCGGATACTGGATAAGGGTGGAAGCAAAAAAGAGATTCTAGAAAAACAATATGCTCCAAGGCCATTTGTTGACAAATTTATAAAACAGGCCCAGAATTTTAACGAAGAAGAAATGCCTGAAAAATGGAAGTATATGTTAGAAGCAGATTTGTTATGTAAAACCAGCCGCCTGTCGCCAAGCCTCATAATCGAACAACTGATAACCAAGTTATGTATGTGGCCGGTAGCGACAGGAAAATGAATAAGGAATACAAGATTCTTCGTCGTTCCTCCTCAGAGACGACAAAGTGCTACTGTAGTTTTATTATGCTTATGCGCTTTTGCGAAGCTTTTTAGGCATAAGCTGAGTCTTCCCGGTTACGACATCAGGAGTAACGACATAAACAGCACCTTTCCCCTCTGTTGGTAAATCAAACATGGCATCCAGCATAAAACCCTCAAATATCGAACGCAGCGCCCTTGCCCCGGTCTTACGCTCAAGGGCATTTTCACTTATCTCCACCAGGGTATCTTCTGGAAATTCTACAACTGCTTTCTCCATTTCAAAAATCTTTTGATACTGCTTAACGATAGCATTCTTTGGCTCCAGCATAATCCTGATCAAGTCATCCCTGTCAAGCGGCATTAGTGATGTGATCACATGAAGCCTGCCGATGAATTCGTGTATCATGCCATATTCGATCAGGTCGTTCATTTTAACTTCAGATAGAATTTCTCCCGTAGATTTATTATCTGCAAAATCCCCCTTTGCGCCAAACCCTATTGCCTTTTTACCAATCCTCTTCTTTATTATATCCTCTATGCCGCTGAAGGTGCCGCCGCATATAAACAGAATATCCTTGGTATCCATTTGTATGTATTGCTGTTCAGGATGTTTTCTCCCTCCCTGCGGCGGCACATTGACTATAGACTGCTCAAACATCTTAAGCAATGATTGCTGTACACCTTCACCGGAAACATCTCGTGTGATAGACGCGTTTGGGCCTTTTCTGGCAATCTTGTCTACCTCATCTATATAGACAATCCCCTGCTGCGCACGAGTCACATTAAAATCGGCATCCCTCAGCAACCTTAAAAGAACATTCTCAACATCCTCACCAACATAACCTGCTTCAGTAAAAGTAGTAGCATCCGCTATAGCAAATGGTACATCAAGAATATTCGCAAGTATTTTCGCCAGCAAAGTCTTCCCTGCACCTGTAGGACCAACCAGGAGAATATTGCTCTTTTCCAGCTCTACATCATCGTCGGTTACTTCTGAAGCTAATCTTTTATAATGGTTATGAACTGCCACAGCCAGGACTTTCTTTGCCATATCCTGCCCCACAATATATTCATCTAAACGTTCTTTAATATATACCGGGGTTGGCATTTTTCTCGTTAAATGTTTGCTGGTCTTTTCATTATCCTTCTGTATAAGCGTGTAGCAGGCCTCAACACATTCATTACAAATGTATACGCTGCGGTCTCCCTGTATTAATCTTTTAACAACATTATAATTTCTGCCACAAAATGAACATGACATAGCCTTACCTTTTTTATCCCTGGTTTTCTTGTCCATTTCTATTCCTCGTTTAATATGACATTTAAATATAATGATAAATAAACCGGCGCATATGCTAACAGAAAGTCTCTCAAAAATCCAGCTTTTTTAAGTTATCCTTGTAAATTATTGTATGCCGGCATTCCCACCAGAGAGGAACGGAGTACCCGGCTATTGACTTTCGCCTACAATAACCCTAGTATTATTAATAAGCTTTTTAGCTCTCTCCTGCAATTCTATAGCGAATTGATCTCCTTCTCTTATGGCATTCTCAACCTGTTCAAGAATATCATAATAAAGATTCCACACAGTCTTCTCTCTTTCATACCTTTCCTTAAGCCCTTCCCCATTACCCATGGACACCTCCTGGATGCCGGCATGCAGCCTTCTGGACCCCGTCTCTATAAGCTCAAAGCCTTTATATTCATCCTCTTCTTCTTTCGTGGAAAATAAATCAGCAGCCTTAAGTGCAAGGCGGAGGTAGGCAAGGTTTAAAGGAATCTGGCTGACAAAACTTCCCGTAAAAGGATTAATTATACTTTTGATCTCCTCTATTTCCCAGGGAAGAATTCTGGCATAATAAGAGAAAAATAATATCCTTTCGTAGTCACCTACTGCTTTGCCCATGGCAGCAGCCTTTATAGCCTCTCCGGCAAAAGCCTGTTTGTCGTGTCTCATAAAAAAACCATCTTCATGCAAATATCTAAGTGCAGGTTCTCTGTCTGTTGGAAACAAGGTAGAAAGAATATAAGCCTGGTCTTCTGCCCTTCCAATGAACACTGGCGTAAATGGGCGATATTTTCTCAAGGCTTCAATTAATATCCCATTAGTCCCTCCAGTTACGTGTATCCTTGATATGCAAGAGCTATTGCCATCGATGTCGTTTTTATTGTACCTTGTCATCATTTCAGAAACTGTGGACAATGCCTGTGGTATCTTGCTGCAGAAGACACTATCTTCACCCTTTATAGGTGGAGAGGGGAAGGTTACATCCGGGGTAAAAAGTGATGTACCTATATCATTTTCATTTACCAAAGCACCTGCAATCATACCCAGATAAACAGGATTCCCTTTAGAGTCGATACCTTCAGCACCCCAAAGCGGAGACATCAGGTGCTGAAAAGCAGTCTTTCCGGTTTCATCAAGTAATTCTTCCTGTGGAAAAACCTGGTCAAGATCAATCTTGAATGTAGCCTTCTTACAAGGGTCTATAAATACCTGCCAGAAGGCGGTTATAGCTTTGAGAAAACTATAATGTCTTCCGTATTTACCATTGACACCCACTACCTCCCTCAAAAGAACTGAGGGGTTATCTATATCATTAAGATACTTCCTTGCTGCCGGCACAAGAATCTCATGTATTAGTTTACCTGTTTCCGCTCTGTAAAAAGATATACTTTGAGTCCGGGTAAATCATGGGCCTTTTCCAATTCGTATTCAATATACTCCTTCACAATACCCTGTAGCCCCTCGTGTGTAACAGAAGCCGACAATACACACGTTAACTCCTCATCCTCCGCTGCATTCTTTAACTTCTTCTCATAGAGAAGTGCCTCGGACAGATGGTGAAGGCCATAAAGTATTTCATTCTTATCAGGTTCGACTCCTATCTGGACTGGGTGATCATACCAGAATACCTGATCCTCTTTTACAACTTCTTTAATGGCACTCCACAAACTGGAGCCTATGTCAAGGTCTTCAAACCTTTTTCCGGCAGACGGAATAGTCAAAAGGGCATTAGCTGTAAAGATAACCTCTTCAGGAACGTTCTTTATAGGTTTGGAGTTTAGACGTGTAATATTTATCTTTCTATCTTCTCTCAAGTTCTGTAACCGAGCTTCTTTATTATTTAAGATACCGGATGCCGAAGGGTGTAATAACGCCCAAACATCTTCCTGTATTTCATGTGAAGTTGAGGACAGTTTTTCATGTTGAATCATTCTTTCCAGGAATTTCTTCACCCTTTCAGCACCATTACCATTATCTGAGCAGAAGCCTTCGAACTCTCTCAGCAGCAACTCGAATCCTTCTTTATAGAATTCGACAAGAAGCGTCCAGAGAGGATCATTCCCTGTCTCTTCCAAATATCCAACTGCCTCATGGTATTTGGAATGATCATTACCTGAAAGAATGATTAGAAATGCGGCATTGATGTTTCTGGGAACTGAGAGTCGACTATTGTCTTCCGGTTGAAATTGTTCAAAAACATTAATCCCGCATATTCCATCCTTAGACCCGTCGCCTATAAGATAACCAATAATATCTCGATACGCCTTCTTTGCATTATCTGAATAAAGTGTCATTTGCTACCTCAATTCGTTAGTCAACCTCATAAAGATATCTCTAAGTCTTTTATCCAAAAACAAATAAAGCTGATTTATCAGTTCACGGCTACACAAAAAAAATACAAGAGTTTCTAATGACTTAAATTTTTAATGATATGATATTCATAAAAAACCTACAAGAAGAAAGATTAATTACAAAAAACAGAAACAACATCAAGGCAGGCAAGGTAGCCACATTATTAATTGGTAATAATTCTGATGATTTGATATAAATCACGATTCACTAAAGCGATATACAATTACAAGATTACAATATCAAAAACTGACGTAAGGAGGAAAAATGAATAGTAATTTTATAAATCGTATTTTTCGAGCCGCCAGGCTTGATGCACACCTGTATGAAGAAGTAGAAGCTGATAAGACATCAATGCGCCAGGCTATGCTGGTCGTAATTCTATCCGGTGTTGCTGCAGGAGTGGGAAGTATATCACATGGTGGATATCTGGGAATTGCGGCGGGAACAGTTACGGCCTTAGTAGGATGGTATATATGGGCATTCCTTACTTATCTGATAGGAACCAAATTCCTGCCTGAACCCCAGACCAAATCTGATATTGGTGAATTATTGAGAACAATTGGATTTGCAAGCTCACCGGGTTTAATTCGGGTATTTGGTGTTTTCCCGGGAGCAGAAAAACTTGTTTTCCCGGCTGCATCAGCATGGATGATAGTTGCAATGGTTATTGCCGTGAGGCAGGCGCTTGATTACAAAGGAACCTGGCGTGCCGTTATCGTTTGCGTGATCGGCTGGATTGTCCAGATTGCAATTCTCATGACAATCTTCTCCTTTTTAAAGATTTTTACCGAAACCTGTTTGACTTCTACACAATACCACATGCTTTTACCTTTTTGCCAACTTAATAATTCAGGCAACTGAAGCGAATTGTTCCATAGCCATATTCTTAATACTTTTGTAATCGACTTTTCCTGACGGCAGCATGGGGATGGAGTCAATTGGCATGTAATGATCAGGTTGTGATAGATGAGTCAGGCCTAAAACTATCCAGTTTCCTGTTAAGTGATAGTTTGTCCGGGTTATTTCCTATACAAAGGCTATAAGCTGTTCTCCCTTCTGGACGTGAGGGAC